>NZ_BAAHAP010000057.1:0-36310 GCF_054777495.1 Echinicola sediminis
TTTATTTCTCACGGATTCCACAGAATTCCACGGAATTATAAAAACCTTTTCTGTGGGTTTCTGTGCATTCTGTGAGAGATGGTCTGCTAACTTCGAGCTACTGGTGTCTTTGCGGATATACATATCAAACAATAACTAAATCAACAAACGAAAAAATAAGTTATCCCAAAAGAGATCGCTCTCTTTTGGGATAACTTTAAAACAATGATCTATAGAGCAAAGGATCAAGCCAGCTTATTCAATAAATACCTTACTTCCTTAGGGTTCTTGATATTGTAGTTGGCTTTGGTATAGCTGTAGCCTACCCGGATGCTGAAAGCCCCATCAGGCATGGCCTGAAAAGTATCCTCATCCGTCCAGTCATCACCGATGGCCAGCACAAAATCATAGTGGTTGCCTTTCATAAATGAAATGGCGGCCCGGCCTTTATTGATATCGGGTCTTTTAATTTCCAGCACCATATTTCCTTCCAGCACCTGTAGATTATGCCCCCTGGCCATATATTTCAAATGGCTGAAGAGCTCCCTCATTCTGAGGTCCCCTAGGCCACTTTCCACTTTTCTATAATGCCATACCAAGGAATGGTGTTTCTCTTCGATAAAGGCACCTGGAGTCCGCTGAACATAATATTCCATGACCGATTTTATATCTGGCTTCCAATTGTCATCTACTTCCGCATAGGGCGTCCAATCCTCACCTCCGTTGATTTTCAACCAAACACCATGTTCCGCGATAAGGTCTACTTTTTGGCCTTTGAACCATTTGCCTAGGGTCTCTTTATCCCTGCCACTGATGATCACTACCTGTGATTTTTTACTTAGCCTACTTATGAGGTCTTTCAGTTCATCATCGGGATAGGCATCCTCTGGACGGCTTTTAAACCCGACCAAGGTCCCATCGTAATCCAAAAACAAGATGGGCTTCTTGGCCTTTTCAAAGTACCCGTGCAGCTCGCTCATCACTTCCGCATCTACCTCTTTGGATTGGAGGTCAAGCTGCTTTTGTTTGACGTAGTGGAGACGGTCCATAAAAACTTTGCCCCATTGGAACACATCGTACCGCTGAATGGTATCCTGCATGGAGCTTATCCTTGCCTTTTGTTCCTTTTCGTCCATAGTAATCGCCTGCTTAATGGCCTCTGACACTCCCTTGTTATTATTGGGATTGACCAAAATAGCATCTTGAAGTTCCTTGCTTGCCCCGGCCATTTCAGAGAGGATAAGCACACCTCTTTGGTCTATTTTACTGGCGACAAACTCCTTGCACACCAAATTCATCCCATCCCTAAGCGGGGTGACCAAAGCAATATCTGACATGCTATAAAAAGCACTGAGTTCTTCAAAAGGAAAGCCTCTGTAGAAATAGTGGATGGGCACCCAGTTCAGGGTGGAATAATCACTGTTGATCCGGCCGACCAAAGTGTCTATTTCTTCTTTCAGATCCTGATAGGATTTCACCTTTGCCCTGGAGGGTACGACCACCATGATCATGGACACCTTCCCATGATATTCGGGATTCTCCTCCAAATACCGGTCAAAGGCCTTGATCCGTTGGGGAATACCTTTGGAATAATCCAGCCTATCGATGGACAGCAGCAGTTTTTGATCGTCCAAGACTCCCAGGAATTTCTTGGCGATGTTCTTGGTCTTTTTGGACTTGGCCGATTTAGCAAATTTGTCATAATCGATTCCCATCGGGAAACTGTCCACGTTGATCAATCGGTTTTCTGCTTGTATATAACCGCTTTCATTGGACAAACCCATTATCCGGCCCACCGCACTCAGGAAGTGCCGCATATCATCGTAAGTATGGAAACCGATCAGATCAGCCCCGCACATTCCCGAAAGGATCTCATGTCTCCAGGGCAGCATCCTTACCACCTCATAAGAAGGGAAAGGGATGTGCTGAAAAAACGCAATGGTAGCATTGGGCAGTTTCTCCCGGAGCATTTGAGGCAACAGCAGCAACTGGTAATCATGCACCCAAATGGTATCATCAGGGTTGGCCTTCTTCAATATGGCATCGCAAAACTTTCGGTTGACACTTACATAGGTCTCCCAATGGTTTTCATCATAATTGATGTTCTGGGTAAAATAGTGAAAGGCAGGCCACAAGGTTTCATTGCTGAAGCCTTCATAAAACTGCTCGATATCCTCTTTGGTCAGGAAAACAGGAGCCATTTTCAGCTCATGCAACTCTATGATGATTTCTGCCCTTTGCTCAGGGTCTTCCACATCATTTCCCGGCCACCCTATCCATATATTCTCACCTTCTTTGTAGATTGACCCAAGGCCTGTGGCCAAGCCTCCGGCACTTGGTTTAAATTCAAACTTCCCGTTCTTATGCCTTAAACTAACAGGCAACCTGTTAGACACAATGATTGTTTTCCCCATAATTATTTCATGATTTTATTAAAAAGAAGAGAATATTAGTGGTATTTTGTTAGGTTTTTAGTAAAATTTTAGCTCAAAACTTTACTTTTCAATTTACTAAAAATTCGGCACATATAAAAGCTAAAAACGGCGCAAACAGGCTAAAAAGGGCCTTTGGCTGCAAATAAGTCATACTAAACGAAAGCTTTCACAAAACCCGTTCACTCAGATTTTCAATAAGTTAATATCTCCTGCAAGGTTTTCTTTGCCAAGTCAATATGCTCCTTGTCCACCGATCCTATTTTTCTGACCAGTCTCTCTTTTGAAATCGATCTTATATGAAATATTAGCATTTCAGAATCAGCGCTCAAACCATTTTGGGGAGAAGGTAACATCACAGGATTCCCCTTATATCCTTTTACCTTGGTGGTTAAAGGCACAGCAATGACAGTTGTTAAGTACTTATTGAGCAGATTTCCACTCACTATAACCACAGGCCGAAACCCGGATTGTTCAATCCCCTTTACAGGGTTCAAGTCTGCGTACCAAATTTCTCCTTGCTTCATCCCTCTAATTGCTTCAGGTAGTCCTCCATTCCCTCTTCTGCGATATTCATAATATGCTCATCTTCCCCTGCTTCGCGATAGGATTGAATATACTGCGCCCTATTCAAATGCTCTAAATACAACCTTAAAGCTTTTTCAATGAGCTTATTTTTGGGAATGGAAAGCCTTTGGGCCTGTTCTGCGAGTTCCTTTAAAATATCTTCCGGTAATGTGCTAGTAAATGTCCCCATTTCAGTATTATTTATATTTAAAATTTACAAATATATTTTACAAATAAAAAAATAACTCCCATTTTAAACAAACCGGAAACACCGGAAGAATGTCCCTAAAAAAATCCAGTGTTAGGGGTTTATTTTTTTAATCCACCTTACCGTGACAATTGCCGCTTTTCCACTGGCAGATTCAAAAGATTAAGCTTAATTTAGATTCCCCAAATTCAAAAAATCCAAGGAGTCTTATGTATATCATTTTTGATACCGAAACCACTGGTTTACCTAGAGATTATAATGCGCCTTTAACCGATCTGGACAACTGGCCCCGCCTGGTCCAGCTGGCCTGGCAGCTTCATGATGAAAAGGGCAAACTGATCTCCAACCATAATTACATTGTCAAGCCAGAAGGTTTCACCATTCCTTATAATGCCGAAAAAGTCCATGGTATCTCCACGGACCGTGCACTGAAGGAAGGACATGACCTCAAAGAGGTATTGGAAATTTTCCAAAAAGACGTGGACAAAGCCCAGTATTTGGTAGGGCACAATATTGGATTTGATATCAACGTCTGCGGTGCTGAATTTTTACGGGTAGACCTCCCCATGCAGCTGCTCGAAAAGAAAGAGCTGGACACCAAAGACATCTCCACTGACTTCTGCGCCATACCGGGCGGAAAGGGAGGGAAATATAAATGGCCTACACTGACCGAACTCCATCAAAAACTATTCGGGGTAGGCTTTGACGATGCCCACGATGCGGCCTATGATGTGGACGCTACCGCAAAATGTTTCTTTGGACTGATCACCCAAGAGGTTCAGCCCACCGAAGAGGGCATTGCAGTGGAAGAAGTCATTTATGAGCCTCCGAAGCTGGATGCTGCCAACTTTGCCGCTGCAAAGGATGCGCAAAAGCAGGCTGCCCAGGATGTCATCAAGCAGGCCAGGAAAGCGGACATCAGTGATTTGGTGGATGTCCCCTACAGCCACCTGCATGTGCACACCCAGTATTCCATCCTGCAGGCTACCTCTGAGATCCCTGCCATGGTGGCACGGGCAAAGGAATTCAATATGCCGGCCATTGCCATGACCGATCACGGCAATATGATGGCTGCTTTCCACTTTGTGAAAGAAGCCATGAACAATGACATCAAGCCTATTGTAGGCTGCGAATTCAACGTTTGCCGCGAACACAAAAACAAGAGCCAAAAAGACGACGGCTTCCAAGCCGTTCTTCTGGCCAAAAACAAGGCCGGCTACCACAACCTGGCCAAACTGGCCTCCTTTGCTTACACTCAAGGGTTTTATTACGTTCCCCGGATAGACAAGGAGCTACTCGTCCAATACAAGGGAGATGTCATCGCCACAACGGGCGGACTTTGGGGGGAAATCCCCTTCCTGATCCTAAATGTGGGTGAAACCCAGGCCGAAGAAGCCTTCTTATGGTGGAAGGAGCAATTTGGGGACGACTTCTATGTAGAACTCAACAGGCATGGTGTACCTGAGGAAGAAAAGGTCAACGAAGTACTCCTTCGCTTTGCCCAAAAGTACAATGTCAAATATTTTGCAGCCAATAACACCTATTATAATACCAAGAATGACGCAAAGGCACACGATATCCTATTGTGTGTAAAAGACGGTGAAAAGGTCGACAAACCTAAAAGGTACATCGGTAAAAAAGGGCGGGAATTCCGCTATGGATTCCCTAATGAGGAATTCTATATCAAAACGCCCGAAGAGATGAAAAAACTCTTTGCGGATTTGCCCGAGGCCATCGAGTGCACCAATGAAATCGTAGAGAAAATAGAGGTATACAAGTTGGCTCGTGAAGTCCTTCTTCCAAAATTTGACATTCCGGAACGGTTTCAGGATCCCCAGGATGACGAAGACGGGGGTAAGCGCGGAGAGAATGCCTTCCTACGGCACCTGACCTATGAAGGGGCCAAAAAACGGTACCCTGTTATCACCGACGAGATCCGCGAAAGGCTGGACTTTGAACTGTCCATTATTGCGAACACGGGTTATCCCGGTTACTTCCTCATTGTCCAGGACTTTACCACCGCTGCCCGTGAAATGGGCGTATCCGTAGGACCTGGAAGGGGCTCAGCTGCCGGATCGGCGGTGGCCTACTGTATAGGTATCACCAATGTAGACCCTGTCAAGTACGACCTCCTTTTTGAGAGATTCCTTAATCCGGACAGGGTATCCCTTCCCGATATTGATATTGACTTTGATGACCATGGCCGGGGCAAGGTAATTGACTATGTAATCAAAAAATACGGTGCCAATCAGGTAGCCCAGATCATCACTTACGGTACCATGGCGGCCAAATCAGCCATCAGGGATACCGCCAGGGCACTGGACCTTCCATTGGCCGATGCCGACCGTTTGGCCAAACTTGTCCCAGACATAAAGTTAAAGGCCCTCTTTGGCCTGGCCAGTGACCGGGCAAAGCTTGCCGACAAGCTCAAAGGCAATCAAGAGAATATTGACAAGGCCTACGAGCTGATCAATATCTCCAAAGGCAATGATGACCTGGCCAAGACCATCAACCAGGCAAAGGTATTGGAAGGCTCTGTCCGTAACACCGGTATCCACGCCTGTGGGGTCATCATCACTCCTGATGACATTACCAAGTTCGTTCCCGTGGCATTGGCCAAGGATTCGGACATGTATTGTACGCAGTTTGACAACTCCGTGGTGGAAAGTGCAGGGCTGTTGAAGATGGACTTCTTGGGGCTAAAAACCCTCACCCTGATCAAAGATGCGGTAAAGATCGTCAAAGAACGTCATGGAATTGAACTGGATCCAGAAAACTTCCCCATTGACGATATGCCCACCTATGAGCTTTTCCAACGTGGTGAAACGGTCGGCATCTTCCAGTATGAATCCGCGGGGATGCAGAAATACATGCGTGAGCTAAAACCGACGGTTTTTGCTGACCTTATCGCCATGAACGCCCTTTACCGTCCGGGACCTTTGGAATACATCCCCAGCTTTATTAAGCGTAAACATGGGGAAGAGGAAATTTCCTATGACCTGGATGACATGGAAGAATACCTAAAGGAAACTTACGGTATTACCGTTTATCAGGAACAGGTGATGCTCCTTTCCCAAAAGCTTGCCGGGTTTACCAAGGGAGAGGCCGATGTCCTGCGGAAAGCAATGGGTAAGAAGCTGAAGGATGTGCTGGACAAAATGAAGCCCAAGTTTGTCAACCAGGCTGCTGAAAAAGGCCATAACAAAACCAAGCTGGAGAAAATCTGGAAAGACTGGGAAGCTTTTGCCTCTTACGCCTTTAACAAATCCCACTCCACCTGTTATGCCTGGGTAGCCTACCAAACGGCCTACCTCAAAGCCCATTACCCTGCAGAGTACATGGCTTCCGTGCTGAGCAACAACATGAACGATATCACCCAGGTGACTTTCTTCATGGAAGAGTGTAAGCGGATGGGTATACAAGTACTCGGACCGGATGTGAACGAATCCAAAGAAGGCTTTACCGTAAACCAGGAAGGCCAGGTGCGCTTTGGTCTGGCCGCCATCAAAGGGGCCGGAGGGGCAGCCGTTCATTCCATCATTGAAGAAAGAATGGAAAACGGCCCCTACAAAAACATATTTGACTTTACCCAGCGGGTAAACCTCAGGGCAGTCAACAAAAAGACCCTGGAGTCTTTGGCCATGGCCGGAGGGTTTGACTGTTTTACCGATCACCATAGAAGACAGTACCTGGAAGCTCCCGAAAACGATGCTACTTTGATCGAAAAAGCGGTTAAATACGCACAGAAAAAAGCGCAGGAAGCAGAAAGTTCACAGGTCTCTCTTTTCGGGGGAGGTTCTGGGATGGAAGTACCTCTACCAAGCATAACTCCGATAGAGCCCTTTAGCCAACTGCAGCAGCTCAATATTGAAAAGGAAGTAGTGGGGCTGTATATTTCGGGCCACCCCTTGGATCAGTTCAAGGTCGAATTTGAATCCTTTACCAACACCCCACTTTCGGAATTTGCCAATGCAGAAGCCCTGAAGGGGAAAGGAGAAAACATAAAAGCAGCGGGGGTAGTAACCTCCTTTGCCCACAGAACCACCAAAAACGGCAATCCCTTCGGAACGCTGACATTGGAGGACTATACCGGCGGTCACACCTTCTTTTTCTTTGGAGAAGACTACATCAAGTACAAAGAATACTTTATGACCGGATGGTTCCTTTACCTTACAGGAAGTGTTCAAGGTAAACGATGGAATCCCGAAGAACTGGAGTTCAAAGTAGGCAATATCATGTTGCTCAATGAGGTCCGCAGCAAAATGGTCAAGGGACTAAGGGTAAACATCAATTTGGATGATTTGACACTGGACCTCATGGAAAAACTCGAAGCCATCACCACCAAGTACAAAGGTGAAGCAAAGCTGTATATCAATGTGACCGATATCAAAGAAAGAATAGCTGTCGACCTGATGTCCACCAAATACACCATCGATCCGTCTTTTGAGATGATCAAAGAACTGGACAGCATCCCTGAAGTGGTATATAAAATCATCTAAGGAATATGGGCTTTAAGCTGTTTTAGGCCATACGTATGAAATATTTTCATCAATCTGGAACTAAAACAATCCCAAAATACTTTAGAGTATTATATTTGGAAAACTGAAAAAAATCTAAAACTCAAATAAGATGGCAAAAGCAATTGAAATTACAGATTCTAACTTTGAAGAAATCATCAAATCAGACCAGCCTATCTTGGTAGACTTCTGGGCAGAATGGTGCGGACCTTGTAAAATGATCGGCCCTGTAGTAGAGGAAATCGCCGGTGAATACGACGGTAAAGCCGTTGTTGGAAAAGTGGATGTTGATGCTAACCCTGCTGTGGCTTCAAAATTCGGTATCCGTAGCATCCCTACATTGTTGTTCTTCAAAAATGGTGAGGTAGTGGACAAGCAAGTGGGCGCTGTACCAAAAGCTGTACTTTCTCAAAAGCTAGAAGCACAAATCTAAGTGAATCTAAAAATCCCAATAATACAAAAGGCTCCGAACGGAGCCTTTTGTATTTACAATTTTGGTTTGCTCAATTCTGACACCCCTCCTGAAACAATAAACTTCATCACATCAGCACTGTTGGCCCCATTCAGCACCCTTACATTGTCTCTGGGCACCAGAAAGCAGTTACCACTGAAATTGTAGGAGTGGGGAAAATATACAGCCACCAAATCTTCCTCCCCTATTACACTAAGGTCGTCCTGGGTAATAAATCCCAAGCGGTTTAGGCTCTCAGACAGCTTTACGATGACCGGTGTATTGAATTTTTTCTTGTCCCCTACAAAAGCGGACATCAAGTCCTTGATACTGGTGTAAAGGATATTAACCAGGGGGATCTTAAACAACCAACGCTCCACGAGCTCAAATACCGGCCGGGTAATGAAAATATTGGCCAGATAACCGATAAAGGTAATCATCGCAAAAACGATCAATATCCCCAGGCCCGGAACGGGTATAGGAATCAGGTTGTCCAAAAACTGAATGACCACAAATATAATGTATACCGTTAAGGCCAAGGGTGCCACAAACAGTAGTCCCTTAAGAAAGTAATTGAGAATCCGCTTTGATGTAAATGACATGACTTAGTGATTTTGATGTTCGCTATTGGTACCTGGTCCACTGTCGACGGTCAACATTGGATCAGTAATAAAAAAAGCCCTGCCGAAAATCGACAGGGCTAAAATATACTAATTTATCTGATATTACAGATCAATTCCCATAAAGGACATGAAGGCAATTCCCATCAGCCCTGTAATCAACATGGTGATACCTAAGCCTTTTAGTCCGTTAGGCACATTGGAGTACTTTAATTTTTCACGAATAGCTGCCAAAGCTACAATTGCCAGCAACCATCCGATGCCTGAACCAAAACCGTATACGGTTGCTTCGGCCAAGGTATAGTCTCTTTGTGCCATAAATAGGGATCCACCCAAAATCGCGCAGTTTACCGCAATCAAAGGAAGGAAGATACCCAATGCACCGTAGAGTGCCGGAGCGAATTTTTCCACGATCATCTCCACCAGCTGCACCATGGCCGCAATAATGGCAATGAACATGATAAACCGCAAGAAGGTAAGGTCAATTCCTGCAAACGACTCTCCCAAGAAAGAAAGTGCTCCTTCTTTGAGGACAAACTCATTCAAAAGCCAGTTCATTGGCACTGTAAGGGTCAATACGAAAACCACAGCAGCCCCCAAACCAAGTGCGGTATTCACCTTTTTAGAAACGGCCAAGAAAGAACACATTCCCAAAAAGTAAGCAAACACCATATTGTCAATAAAGATTGACCGGATTCCTAAGCTAAATAATTCCATTTCTTAGCAAGTTATTAATGTTCTACATATCCAGTTTTGGTACGCTGTACCCAAATGATCAAGCCAAGGATGATAAATGCTCCTACAGGGCTCACCATTAGGCCGTTGGTCGCCAATGAGAAATCTTCTCCAAACAGGGAAGAAACGGTCTCAAATACTGGAATTCCAAATACGGTACCTGATCCCCAAAGCTCACGGAAGAAAGCTACCGCCAAAATAATCCATGAATAGCCCAAGGCACTACCAAAACCATCAAGGATGGAATCATAAGGCTTGTTACCCATGGCAAAAGCCTCCAATCGTCCCATTACAATACAGTTGGTAATGATCAGTCCCACAAATACGGAAAGTTCCTTGTACATATCGTAGGCGAAGGCTTTCAGTACCTCGTTTACCAAGGTTACCAAAGTCGCCACCACGGCAAGCTGTACGATGATCCTTACCCTGGAAGGAATGGTATTCCTCATAATTGAAATGGTCAAGTTCGCCATCACAATTACAAACACCACCGAAATCGCCATTACCATTGTAGGCTTCATCTGGGTAGTAACCGCCAATGCTGAACATATCCCCAATACCTGAATGGTCACCGGGTTATCGTCCACCAATGGATCGGACATCAATTTTTTTCTGCGTTTGGACAGAAGGGCCTCAGCCGGCTTTTTGATTTCTGTCTTTTCTGCTGTTTCTGTGCTCATATCATTAAAGGTTGAGACGTTCTATACTATTTTCGCGTGTATTTATTTAGGAATTACCTTTTACCTTGTCCAGGTAAGACTGATAGGCTCCCAAATAATTTACTAACATACTATTTACACCTTTTGCAGTAAGCGTAGCTCCAGAAAGGCCGTCCACCTGATGAGGTTGACCAGAATAATCCTTTCCTTCACCTTTCTGCATCTCCACGGCCACAATCTCACCAGACTCGTTAAAGATCTCTTTGCCTACGAACCTTCCTTGAACATCACCGCTGGTGATTCTTGCTCCTAGTCCCGGAGTTTCACCAGCATGTGAAAATGTCACCCCTTTGATGGTGTTGATATCAGTTTCCAAGGCTACATATCCCCAAATCGCATCCCAAAGTCCAGCTCCATAAACCGGAAGCACATAAGAGATTACTTTGTCTTCACTTCCTTCCTCATGATAGATATAAACCGGATATAGACGATCTTCGAGTGCCTTTTTATAATTTTTGGCTACGTCTACTGTTTCAGCAGTAACCGTTGCTCCATCTTGCTCCGTCACTTCTTCTCCGTTGATATTGACCACCTTGGAAGAAATGGTGTTTTCGTAATAGTCCTTAATTTCTTTGGGCTTCATGGTAGCCAGTTTTTCGGCATCCATTACGGCACCCAAAATCTGCTTTTTTGTATCCAAAGCCTCTGCTTCCTTCTGAATGGGGCCCAATAGTTCTGAAGTCCCTGAAAGAAGAAAACCTAAAACGACGGTAAGGATTACCGAAAACGTGATGATATATGAATTAGACTGTTGCACGTTGTAACCTCCTTTTCTTGTTTGCTTTTACAACATAAAAATCAATTAGTGGGGCAAAGACGTTCATTAGAAGAACTGCCAACATGATGCCTTCTGGATAGGCGGGGTTGGTCACCCTGATGATCACGGTCAAGAAACCGATCAACAATCCGTAAACCCATTTGCCAGACTCTGTCTGTGCAGCAGAGACCGGATCGGTCGCCATAAATACGATACCAAAAGCAACACCTCCCATTACCAAGTGGTAATGCGCAGGCATGGCCATAAATTCATTGGCAGCAAAAGCATTCATGATCAAGCCCATGATATAGGTACCAGCAAAACCACTGACGATGATCTTCCAGCTTCCCACTCCGGTAGCAATAAGGATCAATGCACCAATCAGCGCCATCAATACGGAAGTCTCTCCTATAGAACCTGGAATAAATCCAAAGAACATGTTGGCAAAGCTGTAAAGCTGATCACCGATAGCCGTATTGTGCGCAGCCAAGGCAGATGTTACGGCTTCACCACTCTGTCCGGCCTGAAACGCCACAGAAAGAGCCGTTGCACCTGAGAACCCATCCACTGCCACTTTATCTCCTAGGTAAGTCCAAACCTGGTCACCTGAAATCTGTGCAGGGTAAGCGAAGTACAAAAATGCTCTGGCAGTCATGGCTACGTTCAGGATATTCATTCCTGTACCGCCAAATACTTCCTTTGCAATGACTACAGCAAAAATGGTTGCCAAAGCTACTTGCCATAGCGGCATGGTAGCAGGAACCACCAAAGGGATCAACATACCCGTTACCAAGAAACCTTCATTGATCGGGTGTTTTCTGATCACGGCAAATATGGCCTCAACAATCCCGCCCGCTGCATAAGCTACGATCACGATCGGAAGCACCAATTTCAAGCCGAGCAGAAATTTATCTCCAAAACCTACTGATTCACCTACAGCAAGGAAGTGCTGCTCACCCACATTATAAATACCAAACAGTAAACAAGGCAAAAGCGCAACCACTACCGTAATCATCAATCGCTTTAGGACAATCGCATCTTTTACCTGAGCACCTTTTATACCAGTTGTATGGTTCGGGCTGAACATAAAAGTTTCACCGGCCTCATACAAGTAATATAAGCTCTCCAATTTGCCACCCTTTTGGAAAAGTGGCTTCTGTTTATCTAACAGATCGCGTAGAAACTTCATATTAATTAACTATATTGAATTAGTTCTATTCCTTTTCTGACTATGTCCTGAACAGGGTGCTTGGATACATCCACAAATTCACAAAGTGCCAAATCTTCTTCAACAACTTCATAAATGCCCAGCTCCTCCATTTCATCAAAATCCTCTGCCATAATGGCTTTGAGCAAGTATACCGGGAAAATATCCATTGGTGTTACTTTCTCGAAAACGCCAGTTTGCACAAAGGCTCTTTCTTCTCCTCGGTTATTGGTATCGAGTACATATTCTTTACCAGGAGACATGAAAGAAAGTAATCCTAAGGCCCTTTGGAAACTTAGTTTGCTGGAGGTAGGCTTGGCCCAACCCATAAATTCATAGTAATCTCCCTCTGGAAGTAGAGTAAGTTGGTGATCATAATATCCCAAGTACCCATCGGCGTTGATTTTCTCACCAGTAAGTACATTTCCAGAAACTACCCTGAAATGTTCGGATTGGGTATTGCCGGCAACAAACTTGTCCACGCAAGCTCCCAGGTAAGTTTTGGCATAAACCGCTTTCTTAGCCTCAGAACCTGTAATGGCCACGAGCTTGGCCGCATCATGGATGCCTTCCAAGAAAAGCTTGCCCAACTGCACGACACCAAATGGATTGATCGTCCACGCCAAGTCTCCTTTATTGATAGGGTCCAAGTGATGGATTTGCACGCCCACATTTCCGGCAGGGTGTGGTCCGGAAAACTTGTTTACCTGCGCTTCCTGTACACCGGCATATGCTTGGCATACTTCTGATTGGCTATTGAGATTTAGGTGAACCTGTCCTGTAGTAAGCTTTTTGAGGACTTTGATCCCAGCCTGGAAATAGCGCTCTTGTCCTTTCAGCAATATGCCGTAATCAGGAGCAAGAGGTGCGGAATCAAAACCTGAAATAAAGATGGCTTTTGGCTCATCTTCAGGGTTTGCTACAATACCGAAAGGTCTTTGAATGATCTGTGGCCATACACCTCCTTTGAGAATTTGGTTGATGGCTTGCTCTTTGGAGAGGGATTTGAGGTCAGAATCAGAAAACTTGTCAAAAGCCTCATAGCTGATTTCCTTGTCAGCCATGATTTTAATTTCCAACAATTTTCGTTTTTCTCCCCTTTTGATTTCCACGATTTCCCCTGAAACGGGAGCGGCGTAAAGCACTTTATCTAGCTTTTTGTCAATCAGGATAGGCGTTCCGGCCTTTACGGTATCCCCCTCATTGACAAGCACTTTTGGACGCTGCATACCTACAAAATCTGTAGGCTTAATCGCGAAGGTCTGAGCTGGCTGAAATGCTTCTATCTGCTTTTCCGCCTTTCCCACCAGCTTAATATCAAATCCCTTCTTAAGCTTAACTAGTTTTGACATATTTTATTTGAAACTATATGGTCCTTTGAAAAACGCCTCAAATCTAATAAAATACATTAGTTATAAGAAGATAATTCAAGTAATATTTATGAGTGGGATATTGTCTTGACTAAAAATTCTGAGGAAGTAGAATCAAGGGGTTGCTTCCTGTCCCAGAGAATTGATATGGGCCATCACCTGCTCCATCAACCACATAGGGGTGGAGGTGGCGCCACATATCCCGACTTTGTCCGTCGGCTCAAACCATTCCGGCTTGATTTCCTCCTCATTTTCTACAAAATAACTTCGCTCGTTCTGCAATTTACAAACACCGTACAAAGCCTTTCCATTGGAGCTTTTCTTTCCTGAAACAAAGACGATCACATTGTTCTCCTGGGCAAAACGGGTAAGCTGGGGTTCCCTGTTGGACACCTGACGGCAAATGGAATCATTGGCGGTAAAATCCACCTCTTCCAAATGCTGATTGGCCTTCTGCATGCGCTCCGCTATTTTGTCTTTGAGGGCATAAAATCCCTTGGTGCTTTTGGTCGTCTGGCTGAACAAGGTCACCGGTCGGGAAAAATCAATTTTTTCCAGGTCTTCATCCTCCATCACCACAATGGCCTTTTCCAAGGTCTGCCCTGTCAAACCAATGACTTCGGCATGGCCTTTCTTACCGTAAATAACGATTTGCCCATCGCTCTTTTCCATCTTGTCGAAGGCCGTCTTCACGCGGTGCTGCAGCTTTAGCACCACCGGACAGGAAGCGTCTATGAGCTCTATATTGTTCTCTATGGCCAATTTATAGGTCTCCGGCGGCTCTCCGTGTGCCCGGATAAGCACTTTGCAGTCCTTCAAATCCTTTAACTCCTCACGTGTGATGACGACCAAACCTTTTTCACTGAGTCTCCTGACCTCCATATCATTATGAACGATATCGCCCAAACAGTACAAACGGTTGGAATCTTCCATCTCGTCCTCTGCCATTTTTATGGCAAACTCCACTCCAAAGCAATAACCTGAGTTTTTATCAATCGTTACTTCCATCATTATAGTTGGTTAGTCTCCATCCTCTTTTTGGCGAGGTTGGTAATTTCGAAAACTTGCTCCTCAAAGTCCAGCAAACTGGTATCAATCTCTATCGCATCACAAGCTTTTTTTAACGGGCTTTCGGCCCTACTTGAATCTATTCGATCCCTTTCCGAAAGGTTGTTGATGATCTTGTCCAAGCCCACCATCTCTCCTTTCTCAAAGAGTTCTTTTTGTCTCCTCTCTGCCCTGATCTTTAGGTCCGCAGTCATGAACACTTTCAGCTCGGCCTCGGGAAACACTACTGTACCAATATCCCGTCCATCCATGACTACCCCTTTGTGCTTTCCCAAACGTTGCTGTTGTTCAACAAGTTCATGTCGGACTTCCTTGATCTTGCTGACCTCACTCACCCTTTCGGACACCTCCATGTTCCTGATTTTCTTTTCCACATTCAACCCGTTCAAATAGGTTTCCTGCAGTCCGGTATCCTCGTCTTTATGAAAGGAAATCTCTAGATCTTTCAACGCCCTTTCCACATCCTTGGGGTTGGTCAGCACAGTGAATTTTTTGATAAAATGTAATGTAGTGGCCCGATACATCGCTCCAGAATCAATATAGGTATACCCCAACTCTTTGGCGACCGCCTTGGCAGTTGAACTTTTTCCGCATCCTGAAAAACCATCTATCGCTACAATAATTTTTTTCATCTTAAAAATTCAAATTCCCGATTAATTATTGTCGGCAAATATAAAGGTTTTGAACCGATTAAACACTTTCTTTGGAGATGTTCCCTTCTCGCTCCTTCTCTTAGCCTTTTTCTTCCTTATAAATATTCAAGCTATTTGGTTATATTTAACTAGGCATTGGGCTTAACAATATGATTTGTTTTTGGTTCTATTAAACGAGCAGGATCGCCAAGTTTTATGAAGCAGCCAAAATCAAGCCTTTGATCTAACTGTACCTAATTCTGGTCAACTACAATTTTAACACCTTTTTGAACAATGGATGTTTTTTCTATCACCGGCCAATTGGTGGACATACCCAACCGTTCCGTTTACCCTGCAAAAATCGAGGTAAAAGACGGACGAATCTTATCAATCCAACAAATCCCCGACGCACCGGAACATTTTATTTTACCGGGATTTATCGATGCCCATGTACACATAGAATCCTCTATGCTGGTGCCCTCTGAATTTGCCAGAATGGCTGTAGTCCATGGCACAGTGGCTACTGTTTCCGACCCTCACGAGATCGCCAATGTCTGTGGCAAAAAAGGCGTCGAATACATGATTGAAAACGGCAATAAGGTCAATTTCAAATTTTACTTTGGCGCTCCTTCTTGCGTACCGGCAACTCCTTTCGAAACTGCGGGCGGAGAGATATCCATCGCTGACACTGAAGAACTTCTTTCCAGAAAGGACGTGACCTACCTGGCCGAAATGATGAACTGGCCGGGCACAGTGAATCGGGACCCTATCGTAATGGAAAAAATCGCAATTGCCAAAAGACTTGGAAAACCCGTGGACGGTCACGCTCCGGGCCTAAAGGGAGAATTGGCCCAAAAATACATCAGTGCTGGAATCAGTACAGACCATGAGTGTTTCACGCTGGAGGAAGCCCTGGACAAACTCAAACACGGCATGAAGATCACCATCAGAGAAGGCAGTGCGGCCAAAAATTTCGATGCCTTAATAGACTTGATCGACTTATATCCAGACCGGATCATGTTTTGTTCGGACGACAAACACCCTGATAGTTTGGCCTTGGGACACATCAATCAATTGGTTGCTAGGGCTATTAAAAAAGGCAAAGACCTTTTCGACACGCTTAAAGCGGCCTGTATCAACCCCATTGATCACTACGACATGGAAGTAGGACAGCTATTGGAAGGGCAGCCTGCCGACTTCATCTTGGTCAAGGACCTTAAACAGTTTGAGGTATTGGCCACCTATATTAACGGGCAAAAAGCAGCTGAGCACGGGAAGAGCCTTATTTCTTCCGTAGAATCCCCCATCATCAACAATTTCTCGACCTCTGAGAAATCCCCCGCTGACTTTCAGATAGCTGCAGAAAGCCCAACAGCACGGGTCATTGTAGCGCTGGACGGTCAACTCATCACTCCAGAAGAGGCTGGAGAAATCAAGATCCATAACGGACATGCTCAGACCAACCTGAAAGAGGACATTCTGAAAATAACCGTGGTCAACCGGTACCATGACAGTACTCCTGCTGTAGCTTTCATCAAAAACTTCGGTTTGAAAGAAGGAGCCATTGCTTCCTCGGTGGGACATGACTCCCATAATATCATTGCCGTAGGGGTGGATGACCCTTCCATTGCCAAGGCCGTCAACCTATTGATAAAGGCCAAAGGAGGAATTGCTGCGGTTTCACAAACAGAAGACCTTTTGCTCCCTTTACCGGTGGCAGGGATCATGTCCCCTGATGATGGCTACCTGATTGCTGAAGCCTATACTGAAATTGACCGAATGGCCAAACAAATGGGATCAACACTGGATGCCCCCTTCATGACATTGAGTTTTATGGCATTGCTGGTCATTCCAGAGCTCAAATTAAGTGACAAGGGATTATTCAATGGGCAAAAGTTTGAATTTGCAACACCGTTTATATAGCCATCATCTATGGATACTGCCTGTACGGTATAACTGAGGCACTAACAGGGATGACAAAAATCGCTTGGTTTTTCTTCATCCCCTTTGGAGTATAACTATAAAAGGAAGAGACGTTGTTAAGTACCTTAAAAGAACTTTGGAAAGCGTTGATGGTCCCAAATACGGAACAGGACCTGGAGGGCAGAATTTTCAGCTCAATTTCTGTCATCGCCATACTTTACCTTTTGAGCATGACAGTTTTCAACCTTTTCATCGCGCAATGGTGGCTGGCCTTACTGTTGTTTGTTACCTCAGGGATAATTTTTGTATTTCATACCCTCGCAAAACGAAAAAACAATTACAGGTGGGCGGTAAGAACCTTGGCGGCGATAAGCTATCCTATTTTGATCGGCAACTTTTTCTTAAATGACGGAACGGTAGGCCCCAGTGCCTATGTCTTTATACTGGTACATATCATCACGCTTTCACTTTTGGATCCCAAAGAATTTTGGTTTTGGGGAATACTTAACACCATCATTTTTAGTCTCCTCTATTATCTTGATTTTTTCCACCCGGAATTTATTGCAGAAAACTACAGTTCACTCGGACTCATGCTGAGTGACCATATCGTCACTTACCTGGCCTGTATAGCGGGGATCATTGCCATCATATCTGTGCTGAAAAAAAATTACCAATACCAAAAACAAATAAGTGATAAAAAAAGCAAGGACTTTGAACAGGCAAACAGTGACCTGGAAAGGTCTGTCAAACAAAAAAACAAAATCATCGCCCTAATCTCCCACGACCTCAAATCCCCTTTGATGTCCATTACAAAAATCATGGAAATGATAAAAGAAGGGGAATTCTCGACAGAAGAGATACAGGGCCTTCAGGAGGACCTCTACTTAATGGCCTCCAACACCCAGAAAATGACCGAAAGCATCCTGGAGTGGGCGGCCATTGAACTTAATGACACCCAAACTCAGCTAAAAACGATCAACATCCAGAAGGAATGCAAATACATCTTAAATGTCTACAGCTTGCTGGCGGAGCAGAAAAAAATCCTGTTCACCTATAAATTTAGCGGAAACACCACTTTCACTACTGAAATGGACCGACTTGCGCTCATTATAAGAAACCTGCTACAAAACGCCCTAAAATTCACGCAGAATGGAGGAGCCATTCATTTCAACTTTCAAAACAATGGGGAAGAGATCCATATTGAAATCAAGGACACGGGCATAGGCATTTCACAGAAAAAACTGGGAGACTTATTCAAAATGGACCTCCGATCCCACGCTGGCACTTCCGGGGAAAAAGGCTATGGAATAGGCTTGTTCATCTGTCAGGAAAATGTGAAAAAAATCGGAGGACAACTGAAGGTATCCAGCATCCTTGGCGAAGGAAGTACTTTCACCCTTGTTGTCCCCGTTAAGCGGCTCCCATAAACTTACTTTAACACTCCCTTTCTCTTGGACATAATATCCTCAAAAATGGCATGCGCATGGACGATGGTGTTTTCTATAAAGAACTCTCTGGTGTTCAATCCCCCACAGACCACTCCTGCTAAATACAGTCCGGGAACATTGGACTCTTGGCTTTTCCCATCAAAACATGGCCGTCTTTTCTCATCCAAGGTCAGGGCCACTCCCAACTGATTCAGCAATTCATAGTTAGGCTGGTATCCTGTCATCGCCAAAACAAAATCATTTTTTATTGTAACGTCACCGTCTTGCGTGGCAATGACCACCTCATGCTCTCTGATTTCTTTAAGCGTACTGCTATAAAATGCCCTGATCGATCCTTCCTTGATCCTGTTTTCGATATCGGGAAGCACCCAATATTTCACATTTTTGTCAACAGTGGGGTTGATCATCACCATGGTCACCTCTGCGCCCTTTCTCCAGGTCTCCAAGGCCACGTCAACTGCCGAGTTCCCCCCTCCTACCACCAGCACTTTTTGGCCTATGTAAGGCCAAGGCTCCTTATAATAATGCGTCACCTTTTCCAACTCCTCTCCAGGGATATTCATCTTATTGGGCAAATCATAAAAACCGGTGGACAAGACCAGCTTTTCCGTCAAATAGGTCCCTTTGGAAGAATTTACCAAAAAATAACCATCTTCTTGCCGATGGACTTTTTCCACCTTCTCATACAGGTTTACCTTCAAATTATAATGCTGGGCTATCCGCCTGTAATACTCCAAGGCTTCCGGACGGGTGGGCTGTTTATTGACAGACATAAAAGGAATCCCTCCCATTTCCAGCTTTTCGGAAGTAGAGAAAAAAGTCATGTTGACCGGATAGTTATAAATAGAATTGGCCAGTGTTCCCTTTTCGAGAATCACATAATCCAATTGGTGGTTTTCTGCTTCTATGCCACAGGCCAGCCCAATGGGACCGGCACCTACTATCAGTACATCTATTTTTTTCATATTAAATAGAACAGATTTTATC
This sequence comes from Echinicola sediminis, assembly GCF_054777495.1. NCBI lineage: Bacteria > Pseudomonadati > Bacteroidota > Cytophagia > Cytophagales > Cyclobacteriaceae > Echinicola > Echinicola sediminis. Next base: position 19,621 of record NZ_BAAHAP010000057.1, read on the forward strand.
GTGTAGAGTTCGCCAACATGCTGTTTATGTCGCCAACCGCCTTAAAGAAATTCAAAAATAACAAATAGGACTTTGTAAAGAAACTGGGGGTTTAAGTAGCTTTTGAGCTAAATTCCAACAAGCTTTTCTCAAAACCTCCCTCTTCCAGCACCCGCTTTTCAGAAAAACTTACTTTCCCGGATTGCCCCCATAGTATCACCGAGGTATTTACCGTCCCGTAGCGGTTGATGGGCTTTATAAAAGCTGCAGAGACAGCCTTTTCCATTCCCAAGGGCAAGCCTGTTTGAGGCAGGTTCCCATCCTGCTCCTCTACAGTTGACATGGTCACCTTTTCCAAATCCTCCACTGACAACACCTTTTTTTGTAGCGCCTTAGAAAGCCTAGCTTTGCTTTCAACTACCTTTTTCCAAGGATCATCCATCAGCGCATTACTTATCCCGTGCAAGCCTGGGTGCACTTCCATAACTCCCTCTCCGTGATTGGACAGGTACCACATATCCTCCATATCAGAAACAAGCAGGTTAAAGCCGTCAAACTCACCTTGAATCGCGGCCACTTTTTCCATATAGTCCTCTGGAGACTGATCAGATTCCAAAAAATCACGGACCAATTTCCCTCGACTGACAGGGTTAGGCTTTAGGTGATTTAAATCCCTATAATTGGTCAAAGCAGCAAACCTTCCTGAAGGATGCACCCCCATCCAGGTTCCCTGGCTTTTTAAATCCCTGCCGGCATAAACTCCGCTCTCCCACTTGTGCAAAGGAGCGGTAGGACGGGTAAAAAACTCGTCCCTATTGGCCACCAAAACCAAGGGGTACTGAGGATGCTGTTTCCAACTAAATGCGATCAAACACATACAAACAATTTAGAAAAAAGGCCGGAAAAATCCGGCCTTAGGGCGAATAAACAACTCTCTCCACTAGTTTCGAGTTGGATATCCATTATTGAACATAAACCACTAATTGCTCCAGGGACATATCCCTGTAACTCCTAATTTTAACCTTACGGATCCTTAAGGAGTTCCATACTCAGAATATAACTAACTCAACACCATTAATGTTAACTATTTTTAACACTTTTAATACGAAAAGAATCGTACTATTTTTTGAGTTACGAAAAACTTCGTATATATTTACTACGAAAAGAATCGTATTTACCAAAAGACATGAAGTACAAACCAACTGATTCAGAACTGGAAATATTAACCATCCTATGGGATAAAAAAGAGGCCAGTGTAAGGGATATTCACGAAGAACTCAGCACTACGAAAGCCACCGGCTATACGACCACTTTAAAAATCATGCAGATCATGCATTCCAAAGGCCTGCTAAAAAGGACAGAACAAGGCAGGAGTCACCTTTATATGCCCGCCATCTCCGAAAAAGAAGCACAAACTTCACTTTTGAACAATTTCTTGGCGACGACATTTGGCGGCTCGGCCAAAAAACTTGTCCTAAGAGCGCTTGGCCAAAGCAATCCTTCCAAAGAAGAAATCAATGAAATCCGGCAGCTACTTAATGAACTTGAAAATCAACAATAATGGACCTTATCAATAACTTTATCGAAACAGCGTACCTAGAAGCCATAGGCTGGACACTGATCCATTCAATTTGGCAGATCATGGTGGTAAGTCTTATACTTTGGGCCGTGTTAAAGTTATCCCCAAAAAAATCTGCTCAATTCAGGTATTCCGCAGGATTGGCCGCACTAACCCTTATTATCCTTGGCTGCATCTGGACCTTTGCGACCGTACTGGAAACGCATACAAAAAACCTGGAATCACCAAGCGGGCTTATTGTCCAGGAGCAGCTCTTCTCTGCACAGCCAGAAACACCGGCTACTTCCCCACTTTCCACCCGCAAAGGCTTGCTGAATCAGGCATGGACATACAGACTGGAATCTTACTTACCTACATTGGTCAACCTTTGGCTCTTGGGAGCCCTCTTTTTCGCTGTAAAGTTAACAGGCGGGCTACTGGACCTCAGAAACCTGCACAGAAAACACCACCAAAGTGCTCCTGCTCCTTTGATCCAAAAGGTCAACAGCCTGGTAGCATCCATGGGCTTTTACAGAAAAGTAAAAGTGCTTAAGAGCCATCTCATCCATGTCCCCATCACCTACGGCATCCTAAAGCCAGTCATTTTAATCCCCACAGGACTCTTATTGAACACCCCTCCGGCACAACTTGAAGCCATCATCGCCCATGAACTGGCGCATATCAAACGCTATGATTACCTGATCAATATACTACAACGCATTTTGGAAGTATTATTTTTCTTCCATCCCTGCTTTTGGTGGATCAATGAAGTCATCGAAAAAGAAAGAGAAAACGCCTGTGACGATATGGTGCTTCATTTAGGGTTTACCCCCAAAGACCTTGCCTATGGATTGGCGGAAGTAGCCGAACAGGCCCATAACATTTCCCCGGATATCGCATTGGCGGCCACTGGCCACCAAAACCCCACACTTGACCGCATCAAGAGAATTTTGGGCATGCAGTCTAAAGAAGAGAAAATTTCACCCCTAATTACATTGACCATGCTTATTTCCCTAATGATCAGCGCCTCCCTGGTGATGGGAGCCATCCCTCCAACCGAAAAGGACTTGGATAGCCATTACCTGACTACAAACCTAAAAAGCAAAACCATCATAAAGCAGTGGCATTTCCCCTGCCCTGATGAAGAGATAGACATTGACGAGGACTTTTCCTCCAATCAGGAGATCGCAATGGAAATGGAACAGGAAGTGGAGAAAATCATGTTTATTAAAAAAGGTTCTCCTGCAAAGATAAAACTAAGCAGCTTATCAAATTCTTCCCGCCAACATCCTCATATCTATCACTATCCTGCTGATACCACTCCTGACAAAACCGGCACCCGAAGCACTTCTCCGAAGACAGACCCAATGCCGGTACTGGAACTGAGCCCTGTGCCGGTAATGGACGCCTTGGTACCTCCGGTGCCCGCAGTCCCCCCGTTTGATCCTGCCCAGTTTATCCCTCCGCATCCTGAGGTGCAACTTGACCTTGCCGAAGAAGGCATGCAAATAGGACAGATTGCCGTCAAAATCGCCGAACTTGCCCAGGATACTTCCAAGCAGGCCGAACAGCAAAGAAAACAACTAGAATCCCAACTCAAGGTGTTAGAACAGAAAATGGCCAAAAAAACAAAAGCCTATGAACAACAAATGGAGCAATGGGAAAAGAAACATGGTGAAGCCATGAAAGAATGGGAGGCCAAGATGGAAGCCTGGGGCAAGGAAATGGAAAAGAAACAAAGTGAATGGGAAACCGCCTATGCTCCCAAAATGAAGGAATTTGAGAAGAAGATGGAAGCCTGGGAAAAAGAAAATGAGCCTAAAATCAAGGAGTTTGAGGCCAAAATGAGGGCCTGGGAAAAGCGTCAAAAAGAAAGGTCCCAAGAAGAACCTATAGAACACTAAAAACGATAATAAGCATTAGCCATAGTTACCGCAGCTTGACCAATCCACACCCTGTGTGCAATGGCCTGCTGCGGTTTCTTATTTTCAATGCGCCAATAAATACTCCTTAAAGGCATCAAAATCATTTTTCAAAGGAGAGCTTTTTTTCACACCTTCCAAGAATGCCTCTAGACGCTCTGGCAACTGCACTTTTTCCTGATGCACTTCCTCTACCACATCCCTAAACTTGCCGGGATGCGCTGTCTCCAAGAACACACCGGTAATGCCATCATGCTCTTCCATAAATTCCTTCAAGCCCAAATATGCCACAGCCCCATGGGGGTCCATTACATAACCTGCCTCATCTTTAACCGATTTCATCGCCTCCCTCGTGGTCTCATCATCAAAGAAATAGCCTTTTACCTTTTCCTTCAATAAATCCTCGTCGTTATTGTACAAGTCCAGCAGTCGGTAAAAATTACTTGGATTTCCCACATCCATACTGTTGCTGATGGTTTGCAGCGAAGGGCGGGCCTTAAAGGGAACACCTTTTAGATAATCCGGAACCACTTTATTGACATTGGTGGAAGCCACAAAAGTCTCAATAGGCAAACCCATACGCTGCGCAAGCATCCCGGCAGCGATGTTCCCAAAGTTTCCACTGGGAACGGAGAACACCACCTTACCTTTCTCACGAGGCAGCTGGGCGTAGGCATGGAAATAATACAGACACTGCGGAATCCACCGGGCTATGTTAATGGAATTAGCAGAGGTAAGTAACATTTTCTCATTCAGCCCCTTATCCAGAAAGGCCTCCTTGACCATGCGCTGACAATCATCAAACACGCCGTCCACTTCCAATGCCGTCACATTTTCCCCCAAAGTGGTAAACTGTTTCTCCTGCAGCACACTCACTTTACCGGAAGGATATAGAATGATCACCTCCACACCGGGCACTTTATAAAAACCGTTGGCTACTGCACTTCCTGTATCCCCTGAAGTGGCCACCAAGACGCGTACTTTTTCATTTTTCACTAACAAGCTCATCAGCTTGGAACAAAACCTCGCCCCAAAATCCTTGAACGCCAATGTCGGGCCATGAAACAATTCCAGCGTATAAATACCCTCCTCCACTTTTACAATGGGCGCATCAAAGGACAACGTATGATCGACCAAATCCTTTATCTGTTGCTCCGAAAGATCCTCTCCAAAGATATTTCCAATCACTTGGTAACCGATCTCCTGAAATGTCATCTCCGGAAGCTTATCGAAGAAGTCATCTGAAAGCTGTGGGATTGATTCCGGCATATACAAGCCTTGGTCAGGGGCCAAGCCTTTGATCACCGCTTCTTTTAAGGATACTTTATGGTCTTTATTATTAGTACTGTAAAATTTCATGTTATGATTTATTGATAACGTAGGAACCCTTGATATTTACCGCGGACACATAAAGGTCCACACTCAAGCCCATCTTGTCAAACACCTGCTGACAGATCTCGCTGGCCTTTTGGGCTATTTCCCTGCTCGGGGAAAGGATAAAAGTGGTCGGTCCGGAGCCAGATATACCCGATCCCAAAGCTCCTGCATCTTTGATGGCTTCCTTGATTTCTTCAAACCCAGGTATCAATACCGATCGGGAAGGCTCAGCAATCACATCTTTCAGGGACCTGCTGATCAGCCCCATATCCTCCTGAAAAAGCCCTGCCACCAAGCCTGCAATATTGCCGGATTGGATAATAGCATCTTTCAGAGGCACCTGCTGACGCAATACGCTTCTGGAATCTGCCGTATTTAGGACAAAGTGTGGATGCACCAAGGTACAATACAAGCCTTTCGGAACATGTAATTTAGTCACATCTAAAGGCTTGTAACTTCTGATAAGCACAAAACCTCCCAATAAAGAAGGGGCTACATTATCCGCATGCTCGGCACCGCAGGCCACTCCTTCGGCTTTCATCGCGAAAGGCAGCAGTTCCTCCTTCTTCAAGGGTTCTCCCAAAAGCTGGTTGGTCGCCTCCAAAGCCGCGACAGAACTGGCAGCACTGGACCCCATTCCACTCCCTAAAGGAAGCCCCTTGAACAATTCTATCTCCAGCCCACCGTCGTAGCCTATTGATTCCACCATGGCCTGAACAGCCACGCCACAGGTGTTTTTATGCGTCTCATAGGGCAACTTTCCCCCATCACCTTCTATCTTCACGACATGCACCCCTGGCTTTTCTGAAAGTGACACAGAGACCTTGTCACCAAGCTCCTCCACTGCAAAACCAAGGATATCAAAACCACAGGAGACATTGGCGACAGTCGCCGGTGCAAATGCTGTTACCTTTCTCATCTTGAATAATTACCTAATCTAATGATATCAGCAAAAACCCCTGCCGCAGTCACATCTGCCCCTGCGCCCGGACCTCTTACGATCATCGGGAAATCATGGTAACGCTCTGTGGTAAACAGGATCATATTATCACTTCCTTTTAAGGTATAGAAAGGATGCTCGCTGTTCAGTGAATTCAAACCCACTTTGGCCTTTCCGTTTTCCAATGTGGCCATAAACCTCAACTTCTCTCCTTTAGCTTTCGCCTTATCCAAAAGTTCACTAAAATGTCCGTCATGCCCCTTGAGCTTCTTGAGAAACTCTTCCACCGTCTTGGCATCAGCACAATCGGAAGGCACCATGCTCTGCACCTCTATGTCCTCAAAATGCAAATCCTGCCCCGCTTCTCGGCCCAAAATCATGATCTTTCTGGCCACATCCATTCCACTCAGGTCATCCCTTGGGTCTGGCTCCGTATAGCCTTTTTCTTTGGCCTGGGCCACCACCTCACTGAAGGGGATACCTTTTTCCAACTCACTGAAAATATAGTTCATGGATCCGCTCAGTACTGCCTCGATGCGGTGAACATGGTCACCGCTCAGCATCAGATCCTGCAATGTATTGATCACGGGCAGCCCTGCTGCCACATTTGTTTCGTAAAAGAACCTTACTCCCCGCTGACCTGCCAGCTTCTTCAGCGTCTTATAGGTATCCAAAGAACCTGAATTGGCCTTCTTGTTGGGCGTAACAATTCCCACTTTTCCATCCAACACCCGCTCATAGACATCTGCCACGTCTTGGCTGGCCGTACAGTCTACCAAGACAGAGTTGGAAAAGTTCATCTCCATCATTTTATCGATAAACTTATCCAGATCCATAGGCTCATCGTTTTCGTCAGGAGCCCCGACCTGAGCCAGGTCAAACCCGTCCTCATGGAATTTCATGAACCTGGAATTGGCCATTCCGTGAATCTGGATGTCCAGCATATTCTCTTCCTGTAGGTTTTTCAGCTGATTGTCAATCATCTTGATCAGTGCTTTACCGATCAGCCCTACCCCTACTAAAAACACGTGCAGTACTTTATAATCAGACAAGAAAAAGGCTTCATGTAGGGCATTGAGCGCTTTCTGGAGATCCGCCTTGGAGATAACTGCAGAAATATTCAATTCCGAACTTCCCTGGGCAATCGCCGCAACGTTGACATTGTTTCTACCCAAGGCCTGGAACATTCTTCCGCTGGTACCTGGATTGTGCTGCATCTTTTCACCGACCACAGCGATGACCGCCATATCCGGCACGACCTGCACCTTATCCATTTCCCCACTCTTGATCTCGTACTTGAACTCATCTTCGATCAGGGATTTTGCTTTGGCAGCATCCTTGGAGGCTATGGCCACACAAATACTGTGTTCGGAAGAAGCCTGACTGATAAGGATGATATTGATACCGTGGCTTGCAAGCGTCCCGAAAAAGCGCTGGCTTACCCCCACAATCTCTACCAAACCTGGCCCCTGAACGTTGATTATTGAGATATTCCCCATCGAGGACACCCCTTTGATAATTTTTCCATCCCCGGATTCAGGCCCGATAAGCGTGCCGTCCTCTTCGGGTTTGAAGGTATTTTTGATATAAATCGGTATGGCTTTCTGCATGGCGGGCTGCATGGTGGCAGGAAAAACCACCTTTGCCCCAAAATGGGACAGCTCCATGGCTTCACTATAGCTCAATTGCGGAATGGTAAAAGCCGTATAGACCAACCTAGGATCAGCAGTCATCACACCTGACACATCAGTCCATATTTCCACACACTCCGCATCTAATGCTCCTGCAAAGATCGAAGCAGTGTAATCTGAACCGCTCCTCCCAACGGTAGTTGTTTCTCCTTTTACAGTGGAGCCGATAAAACCGGTAATTACTTTCAAGCCATTGTGATTGTTAAAATAGTCCACAATCAAGGCATTGGTAGCAGGAAAATCCACCCGGGCATGACCAAACCGGCTATCCGTCTTCACCACATCCCTGGCATCCAGATAAACCGCTTCTCTGCCCCTAGCCTGAAGGCCTGCCGTCAAAATAAAATTGGAAAGTCTTTCCCCGAAACTCAATACATAATCGGTGGTCCTGTTGGAGCATTCCTTGATCAGGTAAATACCATGAAACAAATCTCCCAACTCATTGAACCTCACTTTTACAAAAGTCAATGCCGTGGATTGTTGCTGTACCGGAACCAGTTGTTTGACGATTTCCAAATGTCGTTTTTCCAATTCCTGTAGAATGGAATGGTAGCTCTCTTCACTTTCCTGGGCGATTGCAGCGCACTGCAGCAATTGCTCCGTCACACCTCCAAAAGCAGAAAATACAACCGCAAACTCTTCTTTGTCTTCTATTTTTTGATCGATTATGGAAAATACCTTTTGGATATTTTCATAATTGGCGATGGAGGACCCTCCGAATTTTATGATTTTCATAAAAATGAATGATTTTTATTTGGCTTGTTTGTAAATGGATTTGTTTGTCCCCAAAAGGACCGGTTCGAGACGGCAATATAATAGATACACACGGGATTACCCCGTAATGGTAATGGTAAAAAATGTCTGGGTGCTGATGGTTAATAAAGTGACACAGTCAACATTTTGCTGAACAGCAGTTTTGATCGGTGCGTTATTTTTTATGACTGGACTAAACATCATCTTTATATTGACGCGACAATCTTAATCACAAATTTTTAATATCCCAAATTTTTGTTAATAAATCGCCAATACCCGACGGCTTTTTTTAAAGTATTTGCAAAACAAAACCCTCGCAAACGCCAAATATAATTACAGGCCTAAAAAATAAACCATATTTAATTTCAAACCCCACCCAACATTCTGTGCTTGAAAAAACAAACATTCCTTCATTTTCGAAAAATTCACGGCCCCATTCGTAAGAAAAACCCCTGCTTTTTTATAAATTTATTCTCTACTACATCCTCAACGTTAACCCCCTTTCTGATGAAACAACTAAAACTTTCCACCCTGCTGTTTGTCCTTTTTTTGGGAATGAGCTCCTGTAGTTCTGTGTCCAACCTCAATCCACTCAAAATGCTCACCGGCAATAACTGGGTGCTTTCCACATTAATGGGGGGCGGATTGGATATGTTTGGCGAAGGACTTCCCTTCTTGAGTTTTACTGACGCAGGAAGACTTGCAGGATCCACCGGGTGCAACTCTTTTAGCGGCAACTTTCAGCTGAGCGGCACAGACCTTAACCTGGACCCTGGAGCCATGACCAGAAAAGCATGTCCCGGCAATGGAGAAAGCATATTTATCGATGCACTGAAAAAAGTGAGCAAATTCAAAGTCAGCAGTGATAAACTGACCTTACTGGATGGTGCTTCGGAGTTGATGACACTCATCCCTCAAAAAAATTGAACAGGGGACCAAACATTAAGAAATCCCCTGGAGCATATAATTGGCACCGTTAAAAGTGACCTTATCTCCAGCCACTTTCCCCATCATTATTCGGGCAAGGGGTGCTTGTGGTGAAACCACAAATACCTCTTGTTCTTCTACCTTAATTTTACCCAAACTGACTGCGATGTAAATCCACATCCTGTCGGTCTCCACCAAACTCCCTGGACTAACCTGACTGTAGGGCTCTTCCGGCCGGATCGATGACAGCTGTTCCAACTGCGTGGCATACTCACGTTTCATATTCTCAGCCTTATCGATTTCCTGACGGATCATTTCCCGTCCGGTCTCGTATTTATCCCCCGCGCTGCTTTTGGTATCCTCCGCCGCAGAAGCCTTCAGTTTTTCTATACTGTCTCTAACAAGTTGGTATTTCTCTTCAATGATCGCCTTGATTGCTCCATGAAGTGCTGCTTTTGAAATTGACATCGTTGTTTTTCTTTTTACACAATTTTGGGACTGTACCCTACTATCCCTTGAAAAAAGCTGCTTTTTTTGTTTCTTTGGGCATGAGTATTAAAAACGGTTTTATCTTCGCCATTACGGTATTCCTTCTCTTTATCCTCTTCAAAGGCACGATACAAAACGACACAGGGCAGGTGATCTTTGCGTTCGCATTTGTACTGCTTGAAATCATCATTATTACGTCCGTAGCACTAAAGAGACGAAAAAAACATTAACCCAACCCTTTTCTTCTGGTATCGATGATATAAACAATCTTCCATCCATCGGAAAACTTTACTAACTGAAAAGAATTCACCCCTCTATGGCTGATCTTCCCATTGATATAAAACTCGTACGGGACCCAGACAGCTGCCATTGCACCATCCACCCGGATATCATAGTCCAGCCCTCTTTCTTCTATCTCCATTTCCGCTGGCACAGCGGCTATCCCATTCAAAAACTCCTGCAGGCTACTGGTCTCCACGATACTACCCTCACTCGTTTCCCTGATGGTTTGCAAGACCGGCTCCCTGCTGAAAGCATTCCCGATCTTCAGGACATTTCTATCGTGCATCCCCTCAAAAACCTCTTGGATCACTTTCTTGATTGCCTTATTTTCTTCAGACTCTTGGGCACAGGCCATAAAAGAATACCCTGCCACTAGGAGCAGGGTAAGCATCATTTTTCTCAAACTTTTCATCTGTTAAAGATTACTTCTTTCTCAGGATATCCCCCCCGGTATTGGTCTTCACATCCACCAAGTTGGGATCTCCTATATACCAAACTTTTCCGGCAGTGCCTGCAGACCCTTTAATGGAATTCTTTACGCCAATGGTAGACTCCGCTGCCGTATTGGTACGCACCTCGGCGTTGTCCACGATCAGCTTCTCACCGGAAATAATGGCTTTTGTGAAAGCCCCTAAATCAAGATCGCTGGCCGTTCCTTCGACAAAGATCTTTCCGTTGGTGGTCCCATCAAGCTTGAGCTTGGACACATTTACCTTTGCTTCAATATAGCTGCTGGTTTCTGCCGCCAAGGTAAGGTTTTTACTTTTGATCATATCTTTCACAAATACCTTGGCACTGGTGCTCGTGGTGACTTTATCCAGCTCTCCGGCATAGGTAATGATCGCCTTGACTGAATTGGAACCGAAATTCCCCCGACCCATTTTCACTTTCAACTGCCTGTCTTTGATTTCAGTCTCCACATTGGCAGCATCTATCCCGGATGCCACGATCTCTATTTGGTAGCGATCCCCCTTTATCAGCTCCGCCTCAATGGAATTGGATACTTCCACTCCATTGAAAATGGAGAGGTCACGGGTAGCTTCACTGGTCTGGCCAAAAGCCACTCGAAAAGCAAGCAATAAAGTTAAAGTAAGAATGATCGAAATGTGTTTTTTCATTTTTTGTTTGGTTTAGACGCCTCCATAAAGTTTAAAGGTGGTATTTTTCAAAGACGGGCTAGAAAGCGCAAAATGCATTGCCTCTGCAATTTCTGCTGGGCTCACCCACTTTGAAAAATCCTGGTCTGCCATCGCTTCCCTGTTGGGAGGAGTATCAATGATACTTGGCACAAAAGTATGCGCCTTCACATTGGTGCTTTTCCCCTCCTGAGAAACCAAGTCAGCCAGTTGTAACACCAGACCCTTGCTCAAAGTGTATGCCACAAGTGCTTTTCCATCTTCAGGACGCAGGGCCGGCCGCGCTCCTACCAACAAAAAGGCACCCTTCTGCGCCTTTTTGAACACAGGCAAAAAGGCCCTTACCATATTATAGGCACTGAAAAAATTCAACTGAAACATGGCCTCCACGTCTTTTTTGGAAGTATTTTCGATATCTCCCATGGCAAAACCTCCTACCAAGAGGGCCATGGCATCGAGCTCACCGCCGTACTGTACAGCATATTCCTTGGCAAAAGCAGCCACTGCCTCTTCATCGGTCACATCCAGCTCGTACACATCATCGGCCTCTTCCATTTCCTCCTGTCTCCCGGGAGAAACGGTGGCAATCACCGTAAACCCCTCTCTTTTAAACTTTTCCACGACCGACCTTCCTAAATTCCCTGCTGCTCCCGTGATGATGATATTTCTATTCATAATTTCCTTTATGGTTATATTGTTTATTTTAGCTAGTATTGATAAAAAAAGTACGATCTTAAAATTAAGATTTTATTTCCTAAAACGGCATGACAACTGAAAAAACCGAAATTAAGGAAAAAGAAAAACACAAACGGATTCTCTTTTTCTTCAAGGTAATCACTTTTATACTTCTAAAAGTATTTGAAAGCCACATTGAAGTGTTTCTGGGCATTTTTATCGCCAATATTGGCGATGTCCTAAAAGCCATCACCTTCCTCTTAAGCAGCCATATCCTGATTTCCTTGGGAAGGATCATCATCGTCCGCCTATACCTTAGAAAGAAAGAGGCAGACCCTTTTAGAAGCAACTTTGTCCTGGGAATCAATCATATCGCAGGAATACTTAATGTAGCAGTACTGGTTATCTCCATGATGTTTCTCTTTGGCATCAACCCAAAGGAGTTTTTCACCAGTATTACCATTGTCGCGGCAGCCATAGCCCTGCTTTCCAAGGATTACATCACCAATATGATCAATGGCCTGATCATCATGTTTTCCGACCAGCTGTCTTTAGGGGACATGATCAAAATAGGCGAGCAGCAAGGCAAAATTCAAGATGTAACGCTGCTCAACATGGTAATGGTCAATGAAGACTCTGACATTGTCATGATCCCTAACAGCCTGATCCTTACCTCGCAGGTCATCAATTACTCCAAGCAACACAATAAAAAGCTCAACTTTGAATTCGAAATGAAACTTTCCAACAACCTGGAAGTCAACCAAATCGAATCCAGGCTACATTCAGCCGTCATGAAGTTCTCCCAGTCCATCAAGGAGTCCAGCTTTACCCTCAAAACCATGGACATACAGAAGGAGTCCGTTAAATTCAAATGCCAGCTGATGATGACCTCTCCCAACAAAACCACCGAAAAGGCCATCAAGCGATCCATCAACCAGACCATTATCGAAATAGCCCGTGAAAACTGATAAAGAAAACTTCTTTGACCTTGTCTACCAAGTGGTCAGGCTTATCCCAAAAGGGAGGGCCACCTCTTACGGGGCCATCGCCCAGTATTTAGGTGCCAAATCAGGTGCAAGGACCGTAGGATACGCCATGAATGCCGCACACAGCATGGACGATGTACCCGCACACCGCGTCGTCAACAGAAAGGGAATGCTCACCGGCAAACCACATTTTTCCCCTCCTGAAAAAATGCAACAACTGCTGGAACAGGAAGGACTTACCATAAAAAATGACCAAATTGTGGATTTCAATGCAATATATTGGGACCCCAATGTGGAACTTGCGCTTTGAACCGCCATCCCAGTAAAACTTCCACAAAACCTGTAAGAGCGAACCAAAACAACACGTATTTTACACGTAACTTTTCAGGCAATAACTACTTGTTTTTAAAAATTACACCTCCCCACAAACCAGAATTAGGTAATATTCGTTTATTATTAAAATTGCGTACGCTTTTTGTACATATCCCACAGTTTTGAAACGAATTATCACATGGAAAGAGAACTAAAACAACACATTGCTGAAAACCTAAGAAAATACAGGGTACTTAGGGGTTTTACCCAAGAGTACATAGCCGATTATCTAGGCAAAAAAGATTATACCGCCTATTCCAGGTATGAACAGGGCCGTTCGAACCTGAAAATGGACGATGCCATTAAATTATCCGAATTGTACGAGGTGGAAGTTCAGGAGCTTATCAACGGAACTCCCAGCATCAAAGCCAAAAGTGACAAAGAAGCTATGCAGGGCAACACCTTTTCGGTAATGGTCACCCTTGACGGCTCAGTTGACACTTTGGAAAACCAACTGAAACGACTAAAAAAATTGAATTACCTTATAGATAAAGGAGAAATTTAACCATTTCTCCTTTATTTTTTACTCCATAGCAATAAGCCCAAAAACATCAAGCCCCCATTGAGGATCAAAATCTCAAAGCCAAATTTATACCCCCACAACCAGCTTTCTGAATTTGCACTGAGCACATACGCTATGAGTGGTGCTGACACTGCAATAAAGGGCACCACCTTATCCCTTACCTTCCTTTTGGTAAACAGGCCAAAACTGTAAAGCCCCAGCAAGGGGCCATAGGTGTAGCCTGCAATGATGAATACCGCATTGATGACGCTTTGGTCGTTGATCCACCTAAAAGCAAGGATCACCAAAAACATCAATGCCGTAAAGGCCAAATGTACCCGCTTTCTGATCCCCGGTTGCTGCTCTTTAGGATACTTCCTCTCGATCTCTAAAAAATCATAACAAAAAGAAGTAGTCAAAGCCGTCAAGGTGGAATCGGCACTGGAATAGGCTGCGGCTATAATTCCGAGAACAAATACCGTCCCTGCAAAAACACTAAAATGCTCCGTTGCCAACATGGGATAGAGGTCGTCTGTCCTTGCAGGCAAAACGATCCCGTTCACCTCACAGTACTGATAGAGCAATACTCCCAAGGCCAAAAAACAAAGGTTGACCACTACCAGAATAATGGTAAACCAAAACATATTCTTTTGAGCATCCCCAATATTTTTACAAGTAAGGTTTTTCTGCATCATGTCCTGATCCAGTCCGGTCATCACGATGGTGATAAAGGCCCCAGAGGCAAACTGCTTAAAAAAATTGGTACTGGATTTCCAGTCCCAATCGAAAATCCTGGACTTCGGATCTGCCCAAACACCCGTCAAGAGGTCTCCAGCCTTGCTGATCCCCAGATCCGTCGCCACCAGATAAATACTGGTCCCCACGGCCAGCAACATGAACAAAGTCTGCAAGGTATCCGTCCATACCACCGTCTTGATCCCTCCTCGATGGGTATAGAGCCATATCAGCGACACGGTAATCAGCACCGAGCCCCAGAATGGGATGCCCCAATCATCAAATAAAATCAGCTGCAGGACACCGGCAACCAAAAACACCCGGATTGAGGAGCCCAAGGTACGGGAAAGGATAAAAAAGAAAGCCCCGGTCTTGTAGGACCAAAAGCCAAAACGTTCCTCCAGATAGGCATAGATAGAAACCAGGTTCATCTTATAGTAAAGCGGCAAAAGCACCTTTGCAATGGTAAAATACCCCAGGGTATAGCCCAGGACCACCTGAAAATAATAGAAATTGGTACTCCCCACCTCCCCTGGCACAGAGATGAAAGTAACCCCCGAGAGGGATGCCCCGATCATACCAAAGGCCACCAAAAACCAGGGAGACTGTCGATCACCCGTAAAAAAAGTATCCTGTGTGAGCTTTCTGGAGGTCAGCCAGGAAATTATGAACAACAGCAGGAAATAGGATGTTATGACTAGGAGTATTAAATTTGAATCCATAAGTGGCTTATAAATAAAGGATGCTAATTTGTTTATAATTATTAACTTTGCAAAATGAGCATGCAACCATTAGAACATACTGTAGAAGAAGAAATCGAAATCTTATTGGAAGATTTGGTCGACACGGAAGAGCATGACTTGGTGGTATTTAATGATGACATCAATACTTTTGAACATGTAACCAAAGTATTGATCAAGGTTTGCAAGCACAGCCAAGAGCAAGCAGAACAGTGCACACTGATCATCCATTACAAAGGGAAATGCGCTGTCAAAAAAGGCAGTAAAAATCAGTTGAAGCCCATGTGCCAATCCATCTTGGATGCCGGCATACAGGCAGCCATCGTCTAATCCACTTTCCAGTGAACTTCCCCTCAAAGCTAATAGAAGATGCGGTCAATGAGATCAGCCGGCTTCCTGGCATTGGCAAAAAAACCGCACTCAGGCTTGCCCTACACCTCCTGAAGCAGCCTGAAGTGATCACTGACAGCCTCGCTGAGTCCATCACCAAACTCAGGAAACAAACTTCCTACTGTAAGATTTGTCACAACATCTCTGACCAGGAGATCTGCAGCGTGTGCCAAGGTACCCGCAGGGACCAGGGGCTGATCTGTGTGGTAGAAGACATCCCGGATGTACTTGCCATAGAAAACACCTCCCAATACAATGGCCTGTATCACGTACTTGGAGGTGTCATATCTCCAATTCAGGGCATAGGCCCGGAAGAACTTAAAATAGCGTCCTTACTTTACCGGATTGATCATCCCCACAGCAAGGAACCCGTACAGGAAGTGATCCTTGCCCTTCCTTCTACCATGGAAGGAGACACCACTTCCTTTTACATTACCAGAAAGCTCAAGGAAAAAGGAATAAAAGTCAGCACCATTGCCCGTGGCATCCCGATCGGCGGGGAACTGGAGTTTACCGACGAGGTCACCTTGGGAAGAAGTATATTGACCAGGGTAAATTATTCGATCGAATAATTGAAATTTCTTGCTTGCAATCAAATCACTTTCTATATTTGCACTCGATTTAAGGGAAAACGCTCCCTTTTCAACAAACGTAGGATTAGCTCAGTTGGCTAACGCGTCCCGACAGCTGTCGGGAAGGTCATCGGTTCGAATCAAAAAAATCTAATGGGGGATTAGCTCAGTTGGCTAGAGCGCTACACTGGCAGTGTAGAGGTCATCGGTTCGAATCCGATATTCTCCACAAAAGGCAGATCAGATGATCTGCCTTTATTGTTTCAACTCACTTTTAAACTTATGTACTTCGTCTATATTTTGTATTCCACGAAAACCTTAAAATACTACATTGGCAGCTGTGCTGATATCTAAAACCGGCTTTACCATCATAATAGGGGATTAACTCCATCCACAAAATCCGGAGCTCCTGAATGGGAAATAAAATACATAGAAATAGTCAATAACCGATCAGAAGCTCTCATAAGAGAAAGAGCTATCAAAAAGAAAAAAAGTAGAAAATATATCGAGTGGCTGATCAAGTCAAAAAAATCAGCTCGATAGAGCGTCCCGACAACAGTCCACTCCCGTTAACTTAAGAGGTTAATATCCTGGTATAGAAGCGCTTAAACAAGACGTAATTCCCCTGCGGAGGAATTGTTTAGTTTTTTCCCCATATTTGTCA
>NZ_BAAHAP010000058.1:0-35075 GCF_054777495.1 Echinicola sediminis
CTGGTCCAATAAGGAAGAGCTCGCTTTTTTTTAACATTACTCTTTGTCTTCTTTATAGGAGGCATTAAATTGCGGAAAATTTAGACTTATCAATTAAACATTTAAATCATGTTGTTAGAAATATTTAACTCTCCATTGGGTTCAGGAGCTCAGATCTTTTTATTGATTGTTTGTATTCTTATTGGGCTTGGGGCTGGACTTTCTTCAATGGATGTAAGAAATACCCTTTTCAAAGGAAGTAAAAAAGAAAAATAAGCTAAGGAATTAACCTTATCAAAAAAGGCGGCCAAATTGGCCGCCTTTTTTTATCTTACATTTCCCATAAGTTTTCTTATTGGCTTACTTATCAATATCAATAAGACCCCTGCGCCGACTGTGGTCATCACAATCAAAAAGTACTGGTCCGGCATTTGGGCCACCGCTTCTTCATTTCCTCCACTTGCCTCCCCGGCTATGATCCCTGCGATTAAGTTTCCTAATGCTACCGAAAGAAACCACATCCCCATCATCTGGCCTTGGAATTTCTTGGGAGCTAGCTTGGTGGTCAAACTAAGCCCTACAGGACTTAAACTCAACTCGCCAAAAGTATGGAAGAGATAGGTAAACATCAGCCAGGTCGGAGCAGCCAGATCACCGGAGGCTGCTATTTTTGCTGCAAAAACCATCACCAAAAACCCAACTCCAAGCAAGATCAATCCAAAGGCAAATTTAAGCGGGGAACTGGGCTCCAAGTTCATTCTGGCCAGCTTCACCCACAAGGCAGCAAAGATCGGCGCAAAAATAATGATAAACATAGAGTTGGCAGACTGAAAATAACCGGTAGGTATTTCCCATCCCAAAACAGTCCTGTCCGTAAACCGCTCGGCAAACAAGTTCAAGGTGGAACCTGCCTGTTCAAATCCTGACCAGAACAAAGCTCCAAAACAGAGCAATATCGCAATTACACCTACTTTTTTCTTTTCCTCAGTAGTAAGGCCACCAAAGAAGATGACATACAGAAAAAACAGGGCGGCTACTATGGCTATCACGGTATAAGAGGCTTCTGCAATGGCTGAGGCATCGATCGGTATGACACCCTGGAACATTAAAAAGACGATTAATGCCAATACTAGGGTCACTAATCCTGTTCCGCGCCCCAGCCGTTTTCTTTTGATCTCTTCTTCAGGAGACTCCGGCTCGGACAAGTCCCCCTTCCCTTCAAGAGTGCCTGCACTTAGCTTGTACTGAATCAATCCCAGTACCATTCCAAAGCCCGCCACTCCAAAGCCTAGGTGCCAATTTACTTCAGCAAAAGAACTACAGATGATCGGGGCAATAAAACCTCCGATATTGATGCCCATATAAAATATAGAAAAACCCGCGTCCCGCTTGGCACTTCCTTCATGATAAAGTTGCCCGACGATAGTACTGATATTCGGTTTTAGCAATCCGGTCCCGACCACAATCAATATCAATCCTAAAAAGAACGAGGTGGTATCCAAGGCGCTCAATGAAACAGCAGGTTCATGACTGCCATTGATCAGCGAAAGGATCCCTGGTATTCCCATCGTAAAATGGCCCAAAGCAATAATAATCCCTCCATACCAAACGGACCTTTTCAATCCAAACAGCCGGTCGGCAATCCAGCCTCCTGGCAAAGCCAAGAGGTACACTCCCATGGTGTATAATCCATAAATAGCTCCGGATGTCTTATCATCAAAACCTAGTCCTCCTTCCACCACTGCAGTGGTCATGAACAAAATCAACAAGGCCCGCATACCATAATAACTGAAGCGTTCCCACATTTCGGTGAAAAACAAGGTCATTAGCCCTCTGGGATGACCAAAAAGTGATGGTCCGTCAAAGCCCCTTTCCAATTCAGGGCCATGCCTATCGTCTACTTTTAACATTTGGGTATATTTTTTCTGAAATTGTATAGTTACGAATATGCAATGATAAGAGATTTTTTCTTTATGTATTCATGATCACAGGAGGAATTGCACATTTCATTAATCGTTTTAGGACTTAGCTAAGGCTACTTATCTCTTTTTCCATCACTGGGTTCCATTTTACGCCATTGCAAAAACAAGCAAAAACCCCTACGGAAACGTTTGCAATCGCGCATTTTTAATCACAAATTTTCAAAACTCCCCTATATTTAAACTATATTTATATCATCACCTTATTAATAACCCAAATAACTTTATAGACTTATGATTAGCACAACCAAACCCTTTTCAGATCATTTGACTGAGCTGCATAATGCCAGTAAAAATCTTTTCCACTTCAACTTAAGTCCTGCAGAGTTAATCGAGCATGCACTTGCCAACCGAGAGGGACAGCTGACTGACCTTGGGGCTTTGATGGCCGACACAGGTGAATTTACAGGGAGATCGCCAAAGGACCGCTACATTGTAGAAGATGTACAAACCAAAGATACTGTTTGGTGGGGGAACATTAACATTCCTATTTCTGAAAACCACTTCGAGGGACTGTATGAAAAAATGTTGGACTTTCTTCAGAACAAAAAAATCTATGCAAGGGATGCCTTTGCAGGAGCTGACAGTAGGTACCGCCTAAATATCAGGGTTTATAATACCTTAGCCTGGCACAATCTGTTCTGCCACCACATGTTTTTACGTCCCACACAAGAGGAGCTGGAAGAATTTGAACCAAATTTCACCATTATTTGTGCCCCTGAGTTTGAAGCAGATCCCTCCGTGGATGGTACCAGGGGAAAAAACTTTGCCATTATCAATATCAGCAAGCGGGTCATCCTTATAGGAGGTACCGCCTATGCTGGGGAAATAAAAAAAGGGATTTTTTCTGTGCTCAACTACCTTTTACCCTTGAATGAAAAAGTACTTTCCATGCATTGTTCTGCAAACATCGGCAATCAAGGGGACACAGCCATTTTCTTCGGGCTTTCGGGAACGGGAAAAACCACGCTTTCGGCCGATCCCAATAGAAAGCTGATCGGTGACGATGAACACGGTTGGACCAATAACGGCATCTTCAATTTTGAAGGCGGCTGTTATGCCAAGGTTATCGACCTGACAAGGGAAAAGGAACCTGAAATCTGGGATGCCATTAAATTTGGCGCCGTGGTGGAAAACACCCGTTTCATTCCGGGAACAAGAACTGTAGATTATGAAAACCGTTCTGTTACTGAAAACACCCGGACGGCTTATCCTTTGGAATATATCGAAAACTCCATCTTCCCTCCTTTGGGTACCCTTCCGAAAAACATCTTCTTTCTTACCGCTGATGCTTTCGGAGTCATCCCTCCTATTTCCAAACTGACCCCGGGGCAGGCCATGTACCATTTTATATCGGGATATACCGCCAAAGTCGCCGGTACCGAAGTTGGGATCATTGAGCCTCAGGTAACTTTCTCGGCCTGCTTTGGCGCAGCCTTCCTTCCACTCCATCCCACCCAGTATGCCAGTCTTTTGGGCAAAAAGATGCAAGAACATGATGTCAATGTTTGGCTGGTCAATACCGGATGGACAGGAGGAGCATACGGTATAGGCGCCAGGATGAAACTAAAATATACCCGTTCCATGATTTCCGCAGCCCTGGAGGGAAAGCTGGACAAGGTACATTTTGAGGAGCATAGCGTTTTTGGAGTCGCTGTTCCACAAAGTTGTCCCGATGTTCCGGAAGATATCCTTAATCCCCGGGACACCTGGGAAGACGCCATAGCCTATGATCAAAAAGCCCAGCATTTAGCAAAGGCCTTTGTTAAAAATTTCGAACAGTATGCTGATTATGCATCAGCAGAAATTTTGTCTGGAGCGCCTAAAGCTTAAGCCAAAAGAAGCCGGCCATAGAGCCGGCTTTTATTATTCCTCTGGCCGGTCCAAACCATTTTCATGCTCAAATTTATTTCTTCTAATCTCAAACCGCTCCAATTCCTCATTAAGCATGTCTAGGGATTCATTATAGCGGGTGTAAAGATCCCCCATATTTTTCTCCATATTGGAAAAATTGAACTCCATTGCATTCAGCTGAAGCTGGGAAGCCTTTTCGATCAAGGCTACCTGACTGTTTCTCAAATCACCCAATAACCGCAGTGCCCTATCCATTTTTTCAAGTTTTTCTCTATCGTTCATGATCAAATCAGTTTGGTTGTAGTTTAATTTAATCAAATTACAGACCAAAATAAAGCTTCAGGTACTTTTCCAACAAAGGACCAAACTCATCAAAAGCTCGATAAATCATTACCCAGAAGGAACTTTTACTATATTTGCATCAAAAATTAGACATGAAAACAGCTGAAATAATCACGGAAAAAGGTACCATGAAAGTGGAGTTTTACGAAAAAGACGCTCCAAAAACGGTAGACAATTTTATAAGCCTTTCAAAAAAAGGATTTTATGACGGGCTTACTTTCCATAGAGTCATCCCGAACTTCGTCATTCAGGGAGGATGTCCCAAAGGTGACGGTACCGGAGGTCCTGGATACCAAATCGACTGTGAACTTAAAGGAGATAACCAGTACCATGACCGTGGCGTATTATCCATGGCCCATGCAGGCAGAAATACCGGAGGCTCCCAATTCTTTATCTGCCATAGCAGGGACAACACTTCCCATCTGGACAGAAACCATACCTGCTTTGGAAAAGTGGTTGAGGGACTTGAGGTGATTGACCAAATTAAACAAGGTGATAAAATCGAAAAAATCATTGTTTCAGAAGCCTAAGGATCTTTTGATCAACTTATCTAAAAAATGTCGGCCAGAGTGATCTGGCCGACATTTTTTATTTTAGATTGAGAAATTCTAACAGCCAGGCAGCTCAGCATGGGAGGCTCTTGAAACAAGCTGAACATAAATCCAGGTATCACCATACACAACACACAGTGCGGGTGATTATCCACCAAACAGCATTCCTGCGATGGAAGCGGTCATCATGCAGGCAAGAGTGGCTGCCAATAAAGCCCGCATCCCCAGCTTGGAGAGATTTCCCTGTTGATTGGGTGCAATACTACCTATACCTCCCACCTGGATGGCAATAGAGCTGAAATTAGAAAAGCCACAAAGGGCATAAGTAGCGATGATAATGGATTTTGGGCTAAGTGATCCGTCTGCCTTCATTTCTGACAGGCCAGAATAGGCGACAAATTCATTGATCACCGTTTTTTGCCCCAACAGAGAGCCTACCTGCAGCGTATCTTGCCAGTCCACTCCCATCAACCAAGCAAACATTCTAAATACCTGTCCAAGAATATATTCTAAAGAAAAACCATCAAACTGTCCTTTGGTTGAGCTGAGAACAAATCCATTGAGTCCTGTCCACTCCCCGATCATCCCGGAAAGCAGGTAATTTATGGCGGCTATCACAGCGATAAAAGCCAACAGCATCCCTCCTACGTTCAACGCTAATTTCAAACCGTCAGAAGCCCCTATGGACAAGGCATCTATCAAGTTTACCCCCATTCCCTCTTTGTTTACCTGAAGCTGATCATTGAGTGCTTCCCTATTGGTCTCAGGAATGATGATCTTGGACATCACTATGGCTGCCGGCGCATTCATGATACTTGCCCCCAAAAGATAGGAGGCAAACCGGCTTTGTTCCTCCGGGCTATCCCCTCCTAAAAAAGCCACATAGGCGGCCAAAACCCCACCAGCTATGGTCGCCATCCCTCCGCTCATCAGGCACATCAGCTCGGACTTGGTCATGGCTGGAATAAAAGGACGTACAAGCAATGGGGCTTCTGTCTGCCCCAGAAATATATTGCCGGCTGCAGAGAGGCTTTCTGCTCCGGAAAGTCTCATGGTCTTGGACATTACCCAGGCAATCCCAAACACGACCTTCTGTAAAATCCCTAAATAATATAATCCCGCAGATATAGTTGAAAAGAAAATGATGGTCGGTAAAACCTGAAAAGCAAATATGGTCCCAAAGGAATCGGTAGCCAAATCCCCAAAAAGGAATATTGCCCCGGCTTGGGCAAAGCTGAGCAGCTTCACGAAACCTCCACTGATCCCTGAAAACACATTTGCAACAAACGCCACTTTGGTAATCAATATCCCAAAAACAGCTTGTAAAACAGTCCCAATTAGGACTAGCCTCCAGTCTATGGATTTCTTGTTGGATGAAAATAAAAAAGCCACTGCCAGGAGGGTCATCACTCCTATAAATCCTCGTACGTATTCCATCATTGAAACAATAAATTCATTCCGAAAAGCTCCTTTGTTGCTGATTAAAATTCTTCAAAGGTAAATATAACATATCCCCCATTGAAGCCTATTATCGGCTTGATCAAATTGGTTATTGGGTTATTGGGTTAGTGGGTAATTTAAATTCGTGTATTATTGAAAAAACAACAGCCATAAAAAAAACCTGAGAAAAAATTCTCAGGTTTTTTTTATGTTGTTAGTTTCTTCGGTTTATCTCATCCCTTATCCGGGCAGCCCTTTCATAATCTTCACTACTGATGGCCTTTTCCAACATCTGGTTCAGTTTCTCCAGGCTGTAATCCTTGAGAGCTTCCTGCTGTTGGGATTTGGCCGGAGAGCTTTTTGGCTTTTGTGATGAGCCAGAGGACTCTGACTTGGCTTCATCTTCCTCGTTAAACTCTATTGCTGCTTCGGACATGACTTTCTTTTCGCAATAGATGGGAGCATTGAACCTGACGGCTATCGCGATGGCATCCGAGGGACGTGCATCGATCTCCACAGTTTTATTATTGTCCTTGCAGACTATTTTAGCATAAAAGACTCCCTCCCTCATATCGGATACTAAGATATAGTCTACTGCAAAGTTAAAATTTGATGCAAAAGACTTGAAAAGGTCATGGGTCATTGGCCGATTGGGTACTATTTTTTCTATCTCAATGGCTATAGCCTGGGCCTCAAACATCCCGATCACTATAGGAAGTCTCCTTGTTCCGGTCGTTTCGCCCATCACCAAGGTAAAAGACCCTGATTGGGAATGATTGGATGATAAACCTAATATTTCTAGTTCTACAGTATTCTCCACAGGTTATTTACTTTAAAGCCTTGACAGCTTCGGTTAGTTTTGGTAAAATTTCAAAAGCATCACCCACGATTCCATAGTCTGCTGCCTTGAAGAAAGGGGCCTCGGGGTCCTTGTTAATTACAACAATATATTTAGAACCATTGACACCTGCAAGATGCTGAATAGCTCCTGAAATTCCAACCGCGACATACAAGCTCGGGGCAACTTTTACTCCTGTCTGTCCCACGTGCTCGTGATGAGGTCTCCAGCCACTATCTGAAACAGGTTTTGAACAACCCATGGCCGCTCCCATTTCTTTGGCCAATCCTTCAATCAACCCCCAGTTTTCGGGCCCCTTGAGACCACGTCCTCCGGATACGACAATATCAGCTTCTGGAAGTGAAATTTCATCTGTAGCCTTTTCGGTGGAAGTGATTTTGGCCGCAAAATCTGACTCATTCAAAGATACCTCCAGCTTTTCCACGGAAGCTTCACCGCCATCGGTCTTCACCTCCACAGCATTCTTCTTCACTGCTAGGATTTTATTGGCAGTGGTGATTACTGACTCCGCAAAAGCCTTCCCTGTATAGATGCTTCTCTTTACTTTATAACCGGAAGTGGTATCAGGAAGTGCCACCACATTGGAAACCAATCCTGCTTTTAATTTGATGGTCAAACGGGCCGCCACGGCATCCGCAAGTGAGGATTTTGCCATCACCAAGGTATCCGCACCCTCTTTTTCAAATGCCTGTGCCACTGCGCTGGCATGAGCTTGAATAATTCCGGCATTCAATTTTTCGTCAGCGACGTGAAGCACCTTCGCTGCACCTGCAGACCCTGCCTTTGCAAGAGAGGCCTCTTCAATAGTCCCCAATGCAACAGCTACTACTTCCTTTCCCTCTTTATCTCCAAGCTCCTTCGCATAAGATACCGCCTCTAATGATGTTTTTTTTACCGCACCTTCCGCGTGCTCAATATATACTAAAATAGACATAATCTTCTTGTTTTAAAATTACTGGGGATTAAAGTACCTTGGCCTCGTTTTGTAAAAGTTTTACCAACTCCTCCACATTATCTTTGTCGATGAGTTTTACAGCTCCTTTGGCAGGAGGAAGCTCATAGGAAACCGTAGAAGTAGCCGCTTCATCGCTTACAGGCTCCACCACATTCAACGGTTTGGTCCTGGCCGACATGATCCCTCTCATATTAGGTATCTTCCATTCTGCAATTGGCTCCTGACATCCCGCGACAAACGGCAATTTAATCTCCAAAAACTCCTTACCTCCTTCAATTTCCCTGGCCAGCTTCGCTACATCTCCTTCAAGGTCCAGCTTCATTACAGGAGATACTGAAGGCATTCCTAGCATCTCTGCTACCATGCCATGTACCATTCCGCCATTAAAGTCAATAGACTCCCTGCCCATTAAAATCAAATCATAGCCCCCTTCCTTCGCGTAGTGGGCAATTTGATTTGCCACAAAAAGTGAATCTGAAGGAAACGCATTTACCCTGATGGCCTCATCAGCACCAATGGCCAACGCCTTTCTTAGGGTCGGCTCAGTCTCTGCCTCCCCCACGTTCAGGACAGTCAACTTCCCTCCGGTTTGATCCCTCAATTCGACAGCTCTGGCCAAAGCATAATCATCATATGGACCGATAATAAACTGAACGCCAGCCTTATCGAACTTTGTATTATTTTCCGTGAATTGAATTTTAGATGTTGTATCCGGGACGTGAGTAATACAAACCAGAATTTTCATATATATTATTTTGTTTATTTTCTATAAATTTCGTGTGAATTTAAGGAATCCAACTATAATTAAAAAACCAATTTATGAGCAATTCCTCAAGGATTGAGCTACTCCTGCAGTTTGTAAAAGAAGAACCTGACAATCCGTTCAATCTTTACGCGCTGGCTCTTGAATACCAAAACACTGATGTCCACAAGGCTGCAGCCTATTTTGACAAGCTACTGGAAAAACATCCCGATTATCTTCCTTCTTATTATCATGCCTCCGCCTTGTTTGCAGAGCTGGAGGAAATAGAAAAATCACAACAGACTTATATTCGGGGAATTGAATTGGCCCAAAAACAAAATAATCAACATGCCTTGAGGGAACTTAAAAACGCTTACCAGAACTTCATGTTTGAAAACGATCTGGATTAGCCCTCATTATCCCAAACTGACCACTAATTTACCGGTCTGGTCCCCTTTTGCCATGGCTTCAAAGGCCTCCAACACCTTGTCAAGGGGCCTAACCGAATCAATCACGGGCACCAGTTCATGCTGTGCCACAAAGGCCACCATCTCCCTAAAATCCTGGTCACTCCCCATGGTCGTTCCCTGTATGGTCAGTTGATTCCAAAAAATCCTTCTGGCATCCAGCATCGGCGGATTCCCCAAAGTCGCCCCATACACTATCAGTCTGCCCCCCGGAACCAGCAACTTGATCAAAGCGGGTAAGGTATCGCCCATGGCGGAATCGATGATGGTGTCAAAGCCTCCGCTTTGCTGCTCGGCCTTTGTTTCCCACGACTCTTCTTTGTAGTTAAACCCGTCAATAGCGCCAAGGTCAATCGCCCTTTGAATCTTCGTATTACTGCTGCTGTTGACATAAACTTGCGCTCCCACAGCCAGTGCATATTGTGTTGCAAATTGGGCCACGCCACCTCCAAATCCGGTGACCAACACCTTATCCCCTTTTTTGATCTTACCATGATAAAACGCGGCTCTAAAAGCCGTCAACCCTCCCAAGGGCAAGGCTGCTGCCTCCTCGAAGGACAAATGAGCCGGTTTTGACGCTAGTCTGCTGACATCCACCTGGACATACTCTGCCAATGTTCCGTGTTTGGGCATGCCCAAAATCTGAAAATCCTTGGATTGGGCCTTGGGATCATTTCCCCAATTACTGCCGGCATTGATGATGACCTCCTGCCCAAGCCATGAAGGGCTCACATCCGGGCCGATTTCCTCCACTGTCCCCGAGGCATCCGAGCCCAAAATAACCCCATCACTAATGTTCGGATAGCGTCCTTGACGGCACCATTCATCCCTATGGTTCAATGCTGCCGCTTTTACTTTTACCCTTACTTCATTTGGTCCCAAATTGGGCAAATTAACTTGGGTTATTTTTATTCCAGAAGGGTTACTTTGATCAAGTACAGCTGCTAACATGGTGCTTAAGGTTTTTGGCTAGGTTTTACTTTTAAAAAGGTGCCGGCTCGTTGCTTCCCAAGCCACCCGGGAAGGCATCGTCATTATCCGGACCATTTGCTTTGCTCTGTATACGGATCATATTGGAATCATCAAATCCCTTCCCGCCTGCTGCACTTGGGAATTTATTACCGTACATGGCTTCCTGGGCCTGTGGCTGAAAAGGAACATTAAGTTCAAGATCCGCGAACTTGGTATACTTACCGATAAACCGTAGTCTTACAGTCTCCAAGGAACCACTTCTGTGCTTGGCGATGATTACCTCACCTGTACCCAAGGTACTGTTGCCTTCCTCGTCTTCATTGATCCCATAGTATTCCGGTCGATAAAGGAACATAACAATATCGGCATCCTGCTCGATGGCTCCTGATTCCCTCAAATCGGAAAGCTGGGGTCTCTTATCCCCTCCTCTGGTCTCTACCGCCCTGGAAAGCTGTGAAAGGGCGATCACCGGTACTTCCAATTCCTTGGCAATCTTTTTAAGTGCCCGCGATATACTGGAGATCTCCTGCTCCCTGTTTCCACTGGCACTTGCTTTTGAATCCCCTGACATCAGCTGAAGGTAATCGATTACAATCATCTGGATATCACTCTGGGCCTTTAGACGCCGACATTTGGCCCGTAGCTCGAGAATGGAAAGTGCAGGAGTATCATCCACAAAGAGCGGTGCAGAAGATAGCTTACTGGTCTTATGGATCAGCTGCTCCCATTCATAGTCAGCCAGATTCCCTTTTTTGATTTTTTCTGAATCCAACTCGGCCTCCGAGGATATCAGACGGTTGACCAACTGTACGGCCGACATCTCCAGTGAAAATATGGCCACCGGACGGTTATGATCGACCGCAGCATTTCTTAGTACCGAAAGTACAAAGGCCGTTTTACCCATGGCAGGACGGGCTGCAATAATCACCAAATCGGATTTCTGCCAACCTGAAGTCACCCGGTCCAATGCGGTAAAACCACTCGGCACACCGGTCAGGCCATCAGAGAGGTCTTTCTTTCCTTCAAGTTCCGTGATCGCCTCCCGCATGATGGACTTCATGTCGGCGTAGTTTTTACGGATATTGTTTTCAGAAATCTCAAAAAGGGAGGATTCCATCGTGTCCAGCAATTCAAAAACATCGGTAGTTTCCTCAAATGCTTCTTTTTGGATTTCCGAACAGATACGGATCATATGCCGTTTCATCGCCTGCTCGGTAATGATCCTGGCGTGGTATTCAATATTGGCAGCAGAGGAGATTTTAGAAGTCAGCTCCGTGATATAAAATGCCCCTCCAGCCACTTCCAGCTTTCCGTTTTTACGGAGTTTATTGGTGACTGTCAGCAAATCAATCGGCTCACTTTCATTGAAAAGCTGAAGAATGGCATCATAAATTTCTTTATGGGCATCTTTATAAAAACTGTCGGGTTTAAGGATGTCCACCACCGCGGTGATCGCTTCCTTTTCCAACATCAATGCCCCGAGAACCGCTTCCTCTAGGTCAATGGCCTGAGGCGGTATTTTACCCACTCCTGCTCCAAAGCCCGATTCTGCACTGTTTTTTCTTCTGTAGGAAGAACGCTCTCTTCCTGTGGTGTTTCCTTCTGCCATAGCAACAAATGTAGCGCCTTTGTTCTAAAGATTTTAAACATTTTATGCACTTGCTTATCAACATAAAAGCTAATCCACTAACGTACAACAACTTGCAAAAAACATGCGATTTTCAGAAATTATTTATTTAATCTCGAATGCCTTATCTTTGACCGAAATACAAATTGGCCATAAATCAAGGAATCAATTGTCTTAAGATTGCTTTTAGCTGAAAACCTTAAAAAAATGAATTTAAACTTAAAATCTCCCGTTGCATTTTTTGACCTGGAAGCCACCGGTATCAATATATCTACTGACCGTATAGTGGAAATTTCCATCGTAAAAATCCAGCCCAACGGTAAGGAAGAAATCAAAACCATGAAGGTAAACCCTACTATCCCCATCCCCAAGGAGGTTTCCCTGATTCATGGTATTTACGATAAAGATGTAAAAGACGCGCCCACCTTCAAGCAAGTGGCCAGGGAACTCTTCCAATTTCTCGAGGGAGCAGACCTAGCCGGATTCAATGTTCTGAAGTTTGATATCCCACTGCTGGTAGAAGAATTTTTGCGTTCCGGAATCGATTTTGATATCGAAAAACGCAACCTGCTGGATGCCCAGAAAATTTTCCACATGATGGAAAAAAGAAACCTTACGGCTGCCTACAAATTTTACTGTGGCAAAACACTGGAAAATGCCCATAGTGCCGAAGCGGACACCTTGGCCACCTATGAGGTCTTCAAAGCCCAATTGGAACGGTATGAAAACGAAGAGGCCGTTGACCTCCAAGGCAATAAACTGGGCATCATCGAAAATGACATGAAGAAGATCCATAACCTGATCAATGAAAAAATGGTGGATCTTGCCGGAAGATTTATTTTCAACGATGAGGGAATTGAATGCTTCAACTTTGGCAAACACAAAGGCAAACCCGTAGAACAGGTATTGAAGGAAGAACCTAATTATTACGATTGGATGATGAAAGGCGATTTCCCTTTGGATACCAAAAGGAAGTTTACCCAAATAAAGCTCAGAAGTTTTAATAACCGATGATATTGATCGGAGATCAAGAAATCCATACCAAAAGAGGCTGTCTTATTGAGAACAAAAGAGACAGTCTCTTTTCATTTTTTTAACCAACTCCGCTTCCATTTTCGTCGAGGTTTTTGTTTCCAAAATACCTCAATCGATAGCATTGCATCGCGGTGGTTCCCAAGTGGTCCGAAAGCTTCCAGTTCGCTATGGCTCCCACTCCGGCACCTATCACGGGGATCAATTGCGCCAGCTTGGCCAGGTCCATATAATCCCGGTATTCCAACTGAAAACTTTTCCAATCAAAGGTATCTTCCTCCTTTGGCAAGGTCTCTTTGTAAGTAGACCAGTTCTCCAAAAGGCCGATCAGTTCATTCCTTTTTTTCTGGCTGCAGAAAGCTAGCTGGAAAACATGAAGTATGAACAGTCTTTCTTTAAAATCCTTGACATCGTAACCATATAAAGAGGCTATTTCAAAAAGCATTTTCATTTTAATGGTCAAAAAAGCAGGAAAATCGACAAAGCCCATCAAAATCCCTCCAGCACCGGTCACTGCACCTTCCACAGAAGCTGTTCTTTGGTACCACTTGATCTTTTGTCTTACTTTATCTTCCCGTTTCTCGAAAACCACTTCCCGTGGCAAAGTTGCGTTGATATAGGAGGAGCCAAAAAGAACTCCCTTGACCATCTTTTCAATCGCATAGGTGATTGCAGTATGAATCTTCTCAGGAATGATATCATTGATTTTATGCTGCACACCTTTGGCCAATCGATTGATAATGGAAGGCTGTTTTTTCATCTTCCTGAGCCAGGCATTCATCTCAAAATAGGCAATCTCTTCGTATAGCACCATGGAAGGTTATTGGTTGAAAGGTTATTGGTTACTTCAAAACGTTGTACTTCCTTCGACTTTCGTCCTTCGGGGATGAAGTAGCTGTCGGTCAAGTGAGGTTATTCACCTATTCACCGATCCGTCTGCAAGACCAGTCCGTCATCCGACATTCATCATTCATCATTTAACATTCATTACCCCCTTCGTACTTCGTACCTTGTACTTTGTACCTCGTACTTGACACTTCCTACTTCAAACTCCCCCGTTTTCCTAATTCAACGACCCGCAGGTTTTTAGGTTGACCGGCTTCTAGATCAAATTTCAATATCGTCTTCACTTGGTGAAACCCATGATTTCCCATGGCCCCTGGATTCATATAAAGACAGCGCAGCTCATCATCGTACTCCACCTTACAGATGTGAGAGTGGCCACAAATAAACAAGGTAGGCTTGACCTCCTTCAGTCTCCGCTTAACTCCGGCAGCGTACCTTGGAGGTTTGCCCCCGATATGGATCATCAGCACCCTTGCTCCTTCGACTTCAAACACCTGCTCCTCAGGATACCTTTCCCTTAAATCGCCTCCATCGATATTCCCATACACCGCCCTCACTTTTTTTCCTTTGGGCAATGCATCCATCACACTGTCCGACCCAATATCACCCGCATGCCAAATCTCATCCACATCCTCCAGGTGCGCCAAGGTTTTTGCATCAATGAAGCCATGAGAATCGGAAATCAGACCTACTTTTACCATATTTAACAATTCTAAGATTTAACAGCAAATACCTGCTTTTTTATCGAACTGCAAAGAAATAGAATTTAAGGGCAGATCAAAATCACTATTTCGGAATTAGGGGCATTGACTTAGGAACAGTTTATGCGCTGTATTATTTGAAATAAATCTAACCCTTAACCATAAAAAAACAGCTCTCTATATGAAATCCATTAATCCCTACACCGGTGAGCTTCTCAAAGAGCTACCCGACCACTCTGAACAACAAGTTGCCGAAGCCATTCAAAACGCCCAAACAGCTTACCAAAACTGGCGCCATGTCCCTATTGGAAAAAGGAGCCAGCTGATGAAAAATGCGGGGCAGGTACTTCGGAATAACCGCGACAGGTATGCCGAAATCATTTCCCTGGAAATGGGAAAGGTAATCTCAGAATCCAAATCAGAGGTAGAAAAGTGTGCTTGGGTATGTGATTATTATGCGGAGAATGCCGAAGAGTTTCTTTCAGATGCCCCTATCAATCTTCCGGACGGCAAAAAGGCTAAGGTGGTCTATAATCCACTTGGGGTTATTTTAGCGGTTATGCCATGGAATTTCCCCTTCTGGCAGGTTTTTCGCTTTGCTGCCCCAAACCTTACCGCCGGCAATGTAGGACTCCTCAAACACGCTTCCAATGTACCACAGTGCTCCCTGGCCATTGAAGAGGTGTTCACGGAAGCGGGATTTCCGAAGGGGGTATTCCAAAGCCTGTTGATCGGTGCAAAACAGGTAGCCAAAATAATCGAGCACCCCTATGTCAAAGCAGCCACGCTGACGGGAAGTGAGAAAGCCGGTCAGCACATTGCTGCCCAGGCAGGGGGACAAATCAAAAAAACAGTACTGGAACTGGGCGGAAGTGATCCCTTTATCGTCTTACAAGACGCTGATGTCCAAAAAGCAGCGGAAATTGCGGCCAAAGGCAGGATGATCAATTTTGGCCAAAGCTGTATCGCAGCCAAGCGTTTCATCATCGAAGAAGCAGTTTACGATGAATTTATCACCGCTTTCAAAGCACATATCGAAGCCTATCAGCAAGGAGAACCCCTGGATGAAAATGCTGGCTATGCCTGTATGGCCCGTCCCGACCTTGCCCAGGAACTGTATAAACAAGTGGAAACCTCTATCAAAATGGGGGCAGAAGTAATTCTTGAAGGCATCAAGCCCGAGCAGGACAGGGCCTTTTTCAAACCGATGATACTCGGAAAGCTGACCCCTGAAATGCCCGCTTATAAAGAAGAGCTTTTTGGCCCAGTTGCCTCGGTTTTCAAAGTCAAAAACGAGTTGGAAGCCATTGCAGTGGCCAATGATTCCGAGTTTGGGCTAGGATCAGCCCTCTGGACCCAGGACATGAAAAAAGCTGAAAACCTCTCAAGGGAAATCGAAAGCGGTGCGGTATTTATCAACTCCATGGTAGCCTCCCATCCGCACCTGCCCTTTGGAGGAGTAAAGAAATCAGGTTACGGCAGGGAACTGGCAGAAATCGGCATCAAGGAGTTCATGAACGTTAAAACCGTCTACCTAGGTTAATAATGATTATTTTTAATTATTGGTTAATTCTTTAATCGACTTGTTAATTGATGGATTACTTTCTATTTTTACGAGCGAAAATTTTGGCTAAAAAATGAGAATAATACAATTTAGAGAAGCATTAAGAGAAGCCATGACCGAAGAAATGAGACGCGATAAAAACGTGTTTCTCATGGGAGAGGAAGTGGCCGAATACAATGGAGCCTACAAAGTAACCCAAGGCATGCTGGATGAATTCGGACCTGAAAGGGTGTATGACACTCCTATTTCTGAGGGGGGATTTGCCGGCTTGGGCGTAGGAGCAGGCATGAACGGCCTTAGACCGATCATCGAATTCATGACTTTCAACTTTTCTTTGGTGGCGATCGACCAGATCATTAACTCAGCAGCAAAGATGTTAGCCATGTCCGGTGGCCAATACAATGTGCCCATCGTATTCAGGGGCCCTACCGGTAATGCCGGTCAGTTGGGCGCTACCCACTCTTCCAACTTCGAAAATTGGTTTGCCAATACACCAGGATTGAAAGTAGTGGTACCTAGCAACCCTTATGATGCCAAAGGTCTTTTGAAAGCGGCCATCCGCGATGATGACCCGGTTATTTTCATGGAATCAGAATTGATGTATTCTGACAAAGGTGAAGTTCCTGAAGGAGAATACCTGCTTCCAATAGGAGTAGCGGATATTAAGAGAAAAGGAGCTGACGTGACCATCGTTTCTTTCGGAAAAATCATGAAAGTAGCTTTGGAAGCGGCTGAGGAACTTGCAAAAGACGGTATTGAAGCAGAGGTGATCGACTTGAGAACAGTAAGACCTATTGACTACAATACCGTGTATGAGTCTGTCAAGAAGACCAACAGATGTGTGGTAGTAGAAGAAGCCAACCCAGTATCCTCTTTGGCTACTGACCTTGCCTTCAATATTCAGAAAAACATGTTTGACCATTTGGACGCTCCTGTATTGAGAGTCAATTCCATGGACATTCCTTTGAGCTACGCTCCTACTTACATTGAAGCTACGCTACCGACTGTAAAAAGAACGATCGAAGCAGTAAAGCAGGTTACTTATACCAAGTAAGTAAACTTTAATAAATATCTTAAAAGGCAGCCAATAGAAATTGGCTGCCTTTTTTTATTCCATTTTCTTTTTTCCGCTCCCATAACCATCAGAACAAGAAAGAGACGAAGCTTTTCAAAACAAAAACAAAAGAATCCGATATTTTTTACTCTACAATTAGACCTTTTGGCCTAAACTCGCTATATTGGGTACCAGATCAGCCCTCTCAATTTAATAACCTGTGATACATTGGCGCTTCACGCCCTGTATCAAATCCATCAATTTCAGAGCAGAATTCTCCAATAGGACCTTTTCCAAGTAAGGGATAATAAGGCCTTAACTGGATCCTGTGCTCTTTCATTGAATTATTCACATTTCACCACTTATCAAAAGGCTTATGAAAAGACTATTTACACTCATTGCATTGCTGTGTATGAGTACTTTTACCTTCGCCCAGCAGGTAAAAGTCACAGGAACTGTAACAGACGGGGATGCGGAAATGCCCTTGCCCGGAGCAAACATCCTTATCAAAGGAA
Organism: Echinicola sediminis; assembly: GCF_054777495.1. Lineage (NCBI taxonomy): Bacteria > Pseudomonadati > Bacteroidota > Cytophagia > Cytophagales > Cyclobacteriaceae > Echinicola > Echinicola sediminis. The sequence goes on from NZ_BAAHAP010000058.1 coordinate 17,480, forward strand.
CGGCCAATGGAACGATTACCGATATCGATGGGAACTATGCCATCGATGTAGAAAAAGGGCAAACCTTGGTTTTCAGCTTTATCGGCTACACCTCTAAAGAAGTAGTAATTGAAAACCAAACAACGTTGGATATTGATTTATCCGGATCGGAATTGGATGAAATAGTAGTCGTAGGCTATGGAACCCAGAAAAAGCAAAACCTGACCGGAGCCGTAGGGGCTGTTTCGGCAGAAGACCTGGGCAATCAATCCGTAACCAGTGCGGCAAATGCCTTGCAGGGACGTGTATCCGGCGTTCAACTTGTTCAGGGATCCGCTCAACCCGGTAATGACGCCCCATCTATTCAAATCAGAGGGGTAGGAACCGTAAGGACTTCAGCGGATGGACAAAACAGTGACTCTGCCCCTTTAGTCCTCATTGACGGGGTACAATCAACCTTAAATGACGTACATCCGAATGACATTGAAAGCTTCTCCGTCCTTAAAGATGCAGCATCTGCCGCTATATACGGTGCGAGAGCTGCTAACGGAGTAATTCTGGTAACTACTAAAAGAGGCAAAAGCGGGAAACCTAAGGTGACCCTAAACTCCTATGTAGCTTTCCAAAGTGCCACGGCTACCCCCAGCATGCTCTCCCCTTATGATTTTGCCCGCTTGAAAAATGAAGCCCAAACCAATACAGGAAGAGATGAGCTTTACTCCCAGGAAGAGTTGGGATATTTTCAAGATGGATCCAACCCTGTTTACAGCAACCGTGGTTTCTTTGAAGATGGCTACAAAACGGGGGCTCCACTGCAAAACCATTATTTCTCTGTAAATGGCGGTGCGGATTACGTTAAATACATGTTCTCCGTAGGTTACCAAGACCAGGAAGGGATAGTCATTGAGACCAACTCGAAACGATATAATTTCCGCTCCAATGTGGACATAAAAGTATCAGAAAAAGTAAGGACCGGGATAAATATTTCTGGAAGTTTAACCGATAGTAATGAACCCAACTACGGGGGCCTTGGTGTCACTCAGTTCATTCGTGATATGATCAGAAAAGCGCCTCTTAACCCTTATCGTTATGAAAACGGATATATCTCTTCAGGTAATGTCTCCCTATCTGGCAGAACTGACAATTCCATTCACCCATTGGGGCTTGCCCGGGATGGAGGCAATGATAATACCAAATACTACAGAGCCACTCCAAACCTGTACCTGGAATACGAACCCATTCAGGATTTGATATTTAAAGCCAATGGATCGGTATATGTTCAGGACAGAAAGCAAAGTTTCTTTAGAAACAAAATGACAGTTTCAGATGGAGAAAGCATCTTTTATGGCAATGGCCTGGGAAGCTATGGAGAAACAGACCTGCTGAGCACCACCTCTACTTTTGAACTGACAGGTAGGTATACCAAAACGGTAGGTAAATCCACGTTTGGAGGACTTTTGGGTTATACCAGCCAAGCTTACCGGCAGGATTTCCTATCCGCCTCCAACCAAGGGTACAATTCCAGCTTGCTAACAGAATTAGATGCTGCCTCACTTAACCCCAGCGTGGCTGGCAACGCGAATGAATGGGCACTCGAATCTTTCTTCGGCCGGGTAAACTATGACTTTGACGGAAAGTACCTTGCTGAATTCAATGTACGTTATGATGGTTCGTCACGGTTTGGCGCAAACAACCGATTTGGGACATTCCCATCCGTCTCCGCTGGATGGAATATGGCAAAAGAAGCATTCATGGCAAATATAAGACCCATCAATGAATTCAAGCTAAGAGCTAGTTGGGGCCAGTTAGGTAACCAAAACATCGGTAACTACCCAAGTATTGCCAGTATCAATCTTGATCAACCTTACGTATTCGGCAACTCACTTGTAAGCGGCGCTGCATCCATCGCTATGGCCAACCCCAGTGTTAAATGGGAAACCACCGAGACCACCGATATCGGTATTGACGCCACCTTATTTGATTACAAACTTTCCCTAACGGCCGATTACTATGTTAGAAAATCCAAAGATGTATTGTTAAGCCCACCCATTTCAGCCACTCTTGGTAACCTTAGCCCACCGGTACAAAACCAGGGACAGGTCCAAAACAAAGGCTATGAATTCTCTTTGAACTATTACGGAAATATTGGCGGGGAATTCCAATACAGCGTTTCAGGTAACTGGTCTCACAATGACAATAAAGTATTGAAACTTGATAGTGAATTCCTTTCTGCCAACAAAGTATTGACCCGGGAAGGGATACCCATTAACTCTTTCTACGGACATAGAATTATCGGCATATTCCAATCAGATGCCCAGGCTCAGGATGCAGAAACATATGGAGTGCAACCTGGAGGTTCCTTGGCCAGTGCAGGCGACTACATTTATGAAGACACGGACAGCAATGGCGTGGTAGATGCTGCTGATAGAGTAATCATCGGCAACCCCAATATTCGAAACACCTACGGATTCACTTTAACAGCTGATTATAATGGTTTTAATTTCCGGGTATTATTTCAAGGTGTTTTGGGTAGAGATGTTGAAAACGGAGTATATGGCACTGATGGTTTGAGAGGCCTGAGCAATCTTACCACCGCCTATCTGGACCGATGGACTCCGGAGAACACCGACACCGATATTCCGAGGGTAGCTACAGGTTATAAATACAACACCTCTTTGTTTGTGGGACCGGCAATCAGCGCTGCTGTTTTGGATGCCTCCTATTTGAGAATGAAACATATTGAACTGGGTTATAACCTTCCTATAGAGACCATCGAAAAATTAGGACTATCCAATGCCAGGCTATATGTCGCAGGTCAAAACCTTCTCACTTTCACAAAATTTGTAAAAGGTTATGACCCAGAAGACGCCGTTACCTTCAACAATGTAAATGACAGTTACCCACAAGCAAAGACCATCACTTTGGGGGTAAATCTTTCCTTTTAACCATTGACTATCGAATACCATGAAAAAATATATTGTAATCATTCTTTCTGTACTTTGTATAGGATGTGCTGATCTAGAACGCTACCCTTTGAACTCCATTGGGGAACCCCAGTTCTGGTCCACAACGGATGATGCCGTACTGGGCATCAATGGGGTATACAATGTGCTTGCGCACAATCAAATGTACCGGGAATTCATGAGGCATACCGATGCATTAGGAGACAATGCCTACTCCCAATATTCCTTTAACTATTACCTGGAAATAAGTGAAGGCCGTGGATTTGATGCTTCCAGTGTCTGGCCCCAAAATATCTGGAGAAAATCATTTGAAGGAATTGTCCGGGCAAACAAGGTCATCAACAATGTTCCAGCAATTGATATGAATACGGAGCTAAAAGAAAGAATTATCGGGGAGGCCCGCTTTCTTCGAGCCCTGTTTTACTTTCATTTGACTAACCTTTATAGTGAAGTTCCTTTAGTACTGGAAGAACAATCGGTCGAAGAATCCTTGGTTCCAAGAGATTCCAAAGAAATCCTGGTTAACCAAATCCTACAAGATCTATCAGAGGCGGCAACAATCCTGCCCTCATCCTATCAAAACAGCCCCTCTAATATTGGACGGGCTACAAAAGGGGCTGCTTTGGCTTTAAAATGCCGCGTGCATTTGTACAACAAACAGTATAGTGAGGCTATCCAAACTGCCAATGAGGTAAGTGCTTTGGGATACGACCTTCTTCCTACAGCCAGTTACAAGGACATGTTTCTTCCAAGCTTGGAAAACAATACAACAGAATCGATCTTTGAAATTCAGTTTTTAGGGCAAACAGGCTCTGGCGTAGGCAGTTCCTTCAATAGTGCCTCAGGGGCTATTCCTACCTTCGGAGGTGGTTCCTATCATCCTTTACAGGAGCTGGTTGAAGCTTATGAGGATGGAGACATTAGAAAGGACATCACCATTTTGCAAGAAGGACAGAGCTTTGCCGGGGTGGACTTTGACCCGGTAAGGTCCCCTACAGGATATGCTGTGATCAAAGGAGTAATCCCCGATCCGCTTGTTGGAGGCGATGGTGATGCCAACTTTGTCGTCCTCCGGTATGCTGAGGTATTACTTAACCTTGCCGAAGCCGAAAATGAGCTGAACGGCCCGACCACCACTGCCTTTGCCGCGATCAACAAAGTGCGCGTACGGGCAGGACTGAACAGCCTTCCTGAGGACTTAACTCAAGGAGAATTAAGAGAAGCCATCAAAAAAGAAAGACGAATTGAACTGGCTTTTGAAGGACATCGGTATTTTGACATCCTCCGTTATGGAAAGGAAGACTTAAAAAAATCCATGGAAAGCATTACCAGTGTAGAAGGACATGAAAGAGTTTATGATGAGAAACTCATCATGTGGCCTGTTCCACAAAGTGAAATCAATATCAACGAAAATTTGCTGCCACAAAATCCAAACTGGTAATCCTCAACTTCATAATAAAGCCATCCGCCAAAACCGGATGGCTTTTTTTATCTCCAAAAACTTCCAAGAGACCTGCGTGCTTCTCCTATATCTTTATGCTGATGAAACATCCTCACTCCCCCACCCCTCTTTATGATTTGACCTTTAGGATGCCAAAGGATTCCTTGATTTAAATTGTTTTCAAATCAAAAAAAGCACACCGAGATTCCCAATGTGCTTTCAATTCTTTAATCAACCCAAATTCTTATTGGGCTCCCATCATTCCGCCTCCGCCTGAATCACCATCTTTTAGATCCTCATTTTGAATCGATCTTTTCTTCCTCTTGGGAGCCACACTCATTTTACCAATTCTATAACTGAAATTGATCTTGAAATTCATGTTCCGCATGATGTTCGTGCTGTTTTGGATAATGGTCGGCGATACAATTTCATTTTTCATTTTAAATTCCGGTGTAAAGAAGTTTTCCGCACCGAAACCTATGCTGCCTTTCTTCTCTGCAAACTGCTTATTGATATTCAACCCATAAATACCGAAACCACTGTCATAGCCCTGAAGATTCACTCTCCTACCTCTGGCAAAGGCAAAGCCCTGAAGCACCCAGCTCTCGGTAATGTTATAGTTACCGAACATTCGGCCACTTACCACAAAACCTTCATTGGAGGCATTGTAAAGCGGATCATCCACATTATTGTCTATCATGGCATGGTAAGCGTCTACTCCCCCATTGAAGGAAAGCTTATTGGACACATTGATATTGGCAAATAGGTTTAGTCCTACCGCTTGTTCACTTCCAATATTTTCATAAGTGGTATAAATCACCCCATCGTCCAATACACTTCTGATAGGCTGAATAGAACCGTTGGTATTTCTGAAAAAAGTCGAAATATTGATACTGGCATCCTTCACATAAGTACTGTAGGACAGCTCGTAGTTATCGGTAAATTCAGGATTCAACAAGGGGTTACCCTGGGTAATCAATGTCGGATTGGAGCCTTGGATATTAGGGTTCAGAAACATGAGAGAGGGCCGCTGGATTCTCCGGTTATAGGCTGCTTTGATCATGTTCCCGCTCTTAAGCTTCCTGCTGAGGTTGACACTTGGCACCAAGGTACCATAGTCAGGAATATCCTGCGCTACTTCCCCATTTTTAAAGTCGGCATTGATATGTGTGTACTCATATCGCAGTCCAGCCTTCACTGTATAATTCTTCAAAAAACCTTGGGTATAGGACAGGTAACCTGCCGTTACGTTCTGGTCATAGTCAAAGACGTTGGAATATTGCACATCATCATTGGCCACATATTCTCCGTCAGCTCCATCAGCAGTAAAATAAGCATAATCACTATTGACTTTTCTGAGGATATTTTTCGCCCCGTATTCCAAAATTTGGTTTTCGCCATTTCCAAGGGGAGTTACATAATCCACCTGAACAGTAAATTCCTGATTATTGGAAGCATTCTCGTTTTTCACCCGTTGTTCTATTTCCGTAAAACTCCCGTCCAATAGCGCCTGCACAAAGTCATTGGTTCGGTTGTTTCTACTATATAAGGTCATAATGCTGAACTCCTTTTGCGGCTTTTCATAAGTCCTCGTATAATTCAGACTTATGTCTATCGTATTGGACAGATCCTCAGTATTGACCCTTCTCATCACCTGACTGATCAATTCATCATCCAAATAGTTTTCGGTCAGGAGATTGTCTTGTTTATTTTTCCTGTTGAACATGCCAAAATTTACTGAAGCAGCCAACCAATTGTATTTATCTATCTCATAATCAGCCCCGAAGTTATACCTACCCATAAGCATATTATTCCGTGTATCGGAGCTTTGAAGAATTCTAGAAACAGAATTGTCAGGATTGGTGACCAGCTGGCTATTTTCAAAAGCCCCTTTGATATTGTATCCCGTTCTGCCAAAACCACCAAGATTAAATCCCCACTTGCCCTTTCTTGCACTGGCATTTAATCCGAGATTTGACCCTCTCATTCCAGCACTGGTATTGATACTCAAGGATGTTCCCTGAAGGTTGTTTTTCTTGGTGACAATATTGATCACCCCACCTGTTCCCTCAGCATCATATTTGGCAGAAGGAGAAGTAATCACCTCTACAGATTTAATTTCATCGGCCGGAATCTGTTTGAGTGCATCTGCTATGGAGCTGGCCGACATGGTAGAAGGCTTGTTATCTATCAATACCCTGATATTTGTACTCCCTCTCATGGAAACATTTCCATCCAAGTCAACGGACAACATCGGTACCCTTCTGAGCACATCGGAAGCATCTCCTCCTACGGTCGTTTTATCATTTTCGGCATTATAGATGGTCCTGTCCACTTTTTCCGTAATCAACTCCCGTTGGCCTTGGACGGTCACTTCTGTAAGTGAAACAGAGGCTTCTTCCAGGCTAATATCTCCAAGGTTTAAGCTTTTTCGCCCTGAATTAACCACTATCCCACTTTTCGTAAATTGGGAAAAACCCACAAAATTAACCTGCACTTTATAAGTTCCAGGATCAAAACCGGTAATGAAGAATTTTCCCTCATCATCAGCTACTCCTCCGGAAACCTGTTTTTCCGTCCCATCTTCCAAGAGTAATACAGTGGCATAAGAAACAGGCGCACCGGTTCCCGACTCCACTACCTTGCCCGTAATTTGGTAAACTTCCCTTCCGGCTGGCTTACTGTTTTCCTGGGCTGCAGCCACTTGAGTCAGACTGACCAGCAGGGAGAACATCCCAATCAAATTTCTCACTAAAGATTTCATATATAAGTTTATGGTTTGAAAGCTACTGTATTGATTTAGCACCCTGCCAGACATCGACCGGGCAAAATCCAAAAGCAAAGTAGTGCTATTTATAAGTACAAAAAAACACAATAGATAAGCGGGTAGACTTTATCGACCAATCCCCTATTTCAGCAGACGGAGGTATTTTAGAACTTATTGATTCCTTTCTGACGGTTCAAAGACCTGATCTATAGGTAAAAAAGCGTATTTGGCCGATTATACTTTTCTGTTTCGAAGAGTTTATTTTATGTTTAATGTGTAAAAGTAATTTGACGCATGAATCAAGCCCCCTCTCTTCATAAAAACATCTCTATTCTCATCCATATTCTCGCCTGGGTGCTGATAGGCTCGGTATTACTCCTGCTGGGGCCACTATCATGGAAAACGACCTTGCCAATTGAGTTTTGGTACCGACAGTCACTCTTGCTCTTCTTTCTTGTTATCCTCTTTTACTTCAATAAAGAACTGCTGGTTTCCAGGTTTCTATTTAAAGGAAAAATAGGATTGTTCCTGATCATTACCGTCTCACTGTGTTTACTGATCATGTACTGGATGCAGTACTTTGAGAACCTCATCCACCTTCCCGAACTTATGCACAAGGCTTTCCACCCGGATGGTGACAAGCCTTTTGAGCCCAAGGATGACTTTATCAATGTCTTTATGCTCTTGGTTCTATTTTTGGCTCTTGGTATCAGTACCAGTGTGGCGGCGGTTCAAAAATGGCAATCCGATGAAGCCCTGCGCCGGGAACTGGACCAGCAGCGCATCAATTCCGAACTCTCCTATCTCAAAGCACAGATCAACCCCCACTTTTTCTTTAACACGCTGAACAATATTTATTCTTTGACCAATATCGATGTAGAAAGAGCCAGAATAGCCCTGCACAAACTGTCCAGAATGATGCGTTACGTGCTCTATGAAACCGAAAAAGACCAAACCTTGCTCAGTAAAGAAATAGATTTCATCAAGGATTTCATCGAACTGATGAAGCTGCGCATCTCAGAAAAAGTAACGGTTGATTTACATATTCAGGAAAAATTTGAAGACAGGGTTATCGCCCCTATGCTATTATTGCCTTTTGTGGAGAACTGTTTCAAACACGGTATCAGCTCCAAACAGCCCAGCACTATTTTTATAAAAATCGAATCAAGGGAGAACATGCTTATCTTGGAAACCGCCAACACCATTTTCCCCAAAAACCCCAACAGTCCTGAGTCCGTTCACAAGGGGATCGGGCTGACCAATACCCAGAGAAGGCTATCCCTTTTGTACAGCAACAAACATGAATTGGTCATCGATGAACAAAATCCCGAAAATAAATTCCGCGTCCAACTTAAAATCAACATGGCATGAAAATAAGATGCATTGCAGTGGATGATGAGCCACTCGCCCTGAAAATGCTCTGCAGCTTTATCGAGCAAACTTCCTTTCTTACTTTGGAGGCCAAGTTTGAGAATGCCATTGATGCTCTGGCCCATATACACAGGCATGCAGTGGACCTGATTTTTCTGGACATTCAAATGCCCGACCTATCGGGCATGGAGCTGGCAAGGGTACTGGAAAGCAATAAATCCGGGTCGCCAACCCGAATCATTTTCACCACGGCCTACAACCAGTTTGCCGTCGAAGGCTACAAAGTGGACGCACTGGATTACCTGCTAAAGCCCTACAGTTACGAAGAATTCCTCAAAGCCAGTACGAAAGCCTACCAATATTTCGATACTAAAAACCATCAAACCGGCTCTTTTGTCGAAAAAAAGCAGGCTGACTATATTTTTCTTAAGGTCGAATACCAACTGGTCAAAGTGATGCTTTCGGACATTGTCTATGTGGAAGGGTACAAAGACTACGTAAAAGTGCATCTCAAAGACAAAACCAATCCCCTGCTTTCGCTGAACAGTCTAAAAAACATGGAGGACATCCTTCCAGAAAATCAGTTTATGAGAGTGCATCGCTCCTATATCATTTCATTGGATCACATCATATCCATCACACGGAGCACCATCAATATCGGGAATACAACCATAACTGTTAGCGACCATTATAAAGAGAGTTTCTTGAATTTTGTCAACAAATGGATCGGGTAAAGAAGGGCTCATTGGTAACTGCGTAGAACAGACCACTGTTAATCATTAAAAAGATCTAAATGACCGGATCCTCAAAGATAATTTAAAAAAAGGCATTTCATTTATTCTAAAACTATCCTATTTTAGAACTGATGATTAAACTTGATCGCTCCATTTTTAACTGCTATTCACCAGGAAAATTATGACTGATTTAAGAAAAACGTTTATGGAGATGGCCATCAGCCTCTCTCGCGAAGGGATGAACTCTGGTAAAGGAGGTCCTTTCGGATGTGTTATTGTAAAAGACGGTGTTGTGATAGGCAAGGGAAACAACCAGGTTCTAAGCAGTAATGACCCTACAGCACATGCCGAGGTGGTAGCCATCAGGGAAGCCTGTAAAACATTACGCACCTTTCAACTCGAAGGCTGCGAGGTTTACACATCCTGCGAGCCCTGCCCAATGTGCCTTGGGGCAATTTACTGGGCCAGGCCAAGTAAAGTCTTCTACGCAAACACCCGACATGAAGCAGCAGAGGCCGGTTTTGATGATGACTTTATCTACCAAGAATTGCCCCTACCTCCTCAAAATCGAAAGATCAGCATGGAGCACTTTCCGGATGAAAATGCTTTAGAAGTGTTCAATGAATGGCAGAAATTAGAGGGAAAAAAGGTGTATTGATAAACCCCATAAACACACCCTTGCCTATATTTGATACGATTTACTTTTCCCTCACTACCCTTTTTTGGAATTTCTCCCGAATTACATCCTGAACGGGTCTGCCCTGAATCTTGCTATCCAACCAGGAAATGATATCCAGATAAAGGAAAGCCCGCTTTTCGTAAGGATGATTTTCGTATTGGACCAGTTTATCCCGTAGTTCTTTAAAAGCCGATTTCAACTCATATTCATAGATTCGGTTCAATTTCCGAACGAAATGCATCATTTCCTGCTGGACCATACGTAAATCCTGCATTTTTATCAAAAACTTATAAACCGTTTTGATCTGTTGGTCCAAATTGTCATCCAGGCCTTCTTCGTAACTGGCTATCAATTTGAGTATATGGGCAAAACATTGCAAATCTTCACGCAAGCCATCCCCTGTATGGTAAATCACTTCATCCAAATGACGTATGGCATTGGAATTATCCCCGCTGCCAAAGTACAGGCAGGCTATTTTATAATGCAAAACTGTGACATGGTGCACATCCAACTTTATCTCCAAAGACTGCATCTCATTGAGCAGAGATGGAATGACCACATTGACCCCCGTGCTGAAGTCACCGATTAGAAAGTGATAGTTGATGCTATTGGAATAATAATAAAGAAAGGCTAGCACCCGACAATTATCATCCATTTTGAAATCATCCTTTTCCAAGCTGTCTTTAAACTGTTCAAAAACCTCCGTAAACCGATCGTATTGCTGAAGATAAAACAGCGTATCCAACAGGTAATGATAGGCCTTTAGGTAATTTCCTGTGGCCACTTTTTTCATATGAGGATGTTCCTGGTAGAGGCTCACCCACCGCTGGGCAGCCCGGTAACAAAGCGGAAAGTCCTGCAAAATGTGATAAAACCAAACCTGGGCCTGAAACAAATACAATTTCTCATAAAAATTCAGGTCCTCCAATTTATAGTCAGGCATGTTTTTGAGGTAGTAGGCTTCTACCAATTTCCTATCATGCTCATCTTTCACATGGCCCATTTTCAGGTAAAGGCCATATAACTGCAATGAGAGATTGCTCAGCGAATTTTTTAAAGAAGCGCTGCCTACCAAATGAATGGCTTCATTGGCCAGAACCTCTGCCCGGTCTCGCATACTTCTGGTTATATGCTGGGATTCGATGACCTTCTCCAATTCCACAATCCGGAGCATAATGGTATCCAAAAAATACCGCTCCGCAATGCCTTTTGCCCTCCCCAGTAATTTAAGACTTTGCTTATAAAGTCCCTTATTATAAAGTATCCTGGCAAAATCAATCTGTTCATTCAACTGCAGTTCCACATTCTGATCGGAATAAATCAAACGTAAACTGACCAAAATCTGCTTATATAAATGCGCTTTCATATTGGCCAATTGCTTCTTGGTAACTGGAGCCTTTTTGAGCAATAGCTTTTCATCATAAATCTCCATCCTGTCCATGGCATCAAAAAGCTGAATGAACTTCGCATTTTCATTGGCCCCAAACCGCTTGGCGTAAAGTTTGAATCCCCTCTTGTCAGAAGTACTTAATGACTTTATTAAAATAAATACATTATCTTTTTCTTTATCAGACCTCATACTATTTTAAAACACAACAAACTGATTTACAATATTTTATGTTACAACAAAAGATATTGAACATTGGACAAATAAAGTTAAATCAATTTACTATCAAACCATAAGATTTTACTTTAGATTTTAGATAAAAAATACGGATTATGGATAAACGACAAGTATTGATCTTTGATACCACTTTAAGGGACGGGGAACAGGTCCCTGGCTGTAAATTGAATACTCCTCAAAAAATTGAAATCGCCAAACAACTAGAACTATTGGGGGTGGATGTAATTGAAGCAGGATTCCCTATTTCCAGCCCGGGAGACTTCAAGTCGGTCGTGGAAATTTCTAAAAGTGTTTCCGAACCTATTATCTGCGGGCTTTCAAGAGGTGTACAAAAAGATATAGAAGTAGCAGCAGAAGCCCTAAAATTTGCCAAAAGACCACGAATCCATACGGGCATAGGGACATCTCCCTCCCACATTAAATATAAATTCAAGAGTACTCCCGAACAAATTCTGGAACGCGCTGTCGCAGCAGTTAAGCACGCCAAGTCCTTCGTAGAAGATGTGGAATTTTATGCTGAAGATGCCGGAAGAACGGACAATGAATACTTAGCTCGTGTCTGCGAAGCAGTCATCAAAGCGGGAGCCACCGTATTAAACATCCCGGACACTACCGGTTACTGCCTGCCGGATGAGTACGGTGCCAAAATCAAGTACTTGATGGACAATGTGAAAGGCATCGAAAATGTCATCATTTCAGCACATTGTCACAATGACCTTGGCCTAGCAACAGCCAACTCCATCTCGGCCGTCATGAATGGTGCCCGTCAAATCGAATGTACCATCAACGGTATAGGAGAAAGAGCCGGCAACACCTCTTTGGAAGAAGTGGCCATGATCATGAAGCAACACCCACGACTAAACGTGTACAACAATATCAATTCCCGATTACTAAACCCTGTCTCCAGATTGGTTTCAGAAAGAATGGGAATGTTTGTACAGCCCAACAAAGCAATTGTCGGTTCTAATGCTTTTGCCCATTCCTCCGGTATACATCAAGACGGCGTAATCAAAAACAGGGAAACCTATGAGATCATCGATCCTGAGGAAGTAGGGGTACATGAATCTATGATTGTTCTGACGGCACGTAGTGGCAGGGCCGCATTGGCTTTCAGACTGCACAAGATCGGGTATACCATCACCAAAATACAACTTGACGAAGTATACCAGCTTTTCCTTGAACACGCTGATGTCAAAAAGGAAATCACTGATGAAGATTTGCATGAAATCATCAAAATCTCCAATATTTCAATAGAAGCTTAACAGCTTGTTACCTTATCCATAAAAAAATCCAGTCCGCCTTTCGGTGGACTGGATTTTTTTATTCCAGAAAATTAAAGCGCTTACCTTCTTCCTCCAGCTTTCGGCACAAGGTTTCCAAGGGCTTTTTGAGCCCCTCCCATCTTGTTCATCTGCTTCATCAACTTACGCATATCACTGAACTGCTTCATCAGGTTATTCACCTCCTGTATAGATCTCCCACTACCAGTAGCAATACGCTTTCTCCTACTTCCATCAATCACATCAGGATTCTCCCTTTCCAGCGGTGTCATACTTCTTATAATGGCTTCTATCGGCTTAAATGAATCATCGTCTATATCCAAACCTTTGATTACTTTTCCCATCCCTGGTATCATCCCCATCAGATCCTTCAGGTTACCCATTTTTTTGATCTGCTCTATCTGAGAAAGGAAATCATCAAAGTTGAACTGGTTCTTACGGATTTTGGCATTGATTCGCTTGGCCTCATCCTCATCAAAAGACTGCTGAGCCCTTTCTACCAGGGAAACCACATCCCCCATGCCCAGGATACGCTGAGCCATACGATCCGGATAGAAAACATCCAGGTTTTCCATCTTTTCACCCGTGGAGATAAACTTGATCGGCTTGTCCACCACGTGACGGATGGATATCGCAGCACCACCCCGGGTATCACCATCCAGCTTGGTCAGTACTACGCCATCAAAATCCAATCGCTCATCAAAGGTCTTGGCTGTATTTACAGCATCCTGACCGGTCATGGAATCCACCACAAACAAGGTCTCGGCAGGATTCAGACTTTCCTTCAATCCAGAGATTTCGTTCATCATCTGCTCATCCACAGCCAAACGGCCCGCAGTATCGACGATAACGGTCTTTTTGCCATTCTTCTTGGCATAAGCAATTGCCCGCGAAGCAATCTCTAAGGCATTTTTGTTCTCTGGCTCAGCATAAACCTCCACCCCGATTTGCTCCCCTAACGTCTTCAGCTGCTCTATCGCTGCTGGACGGTAGATATCACATGCTGCCAACAAAACCTGACGCCCTTGCTTCTTCAAATGGGTAGCCAGCTTACCGGAAAAAGTGGTCTTACCGGAACCTTGCAGACCGGAAATCAAAATCACATTGGGATCACCTTTGAGATTGATATCCTCTTTCTTCCCTCCCATCAGCTTGGTCAGCTCTTCCTGGGTAATCTTCACCAACAACTGCCCCGGAGAAACAGAGATCAATACATCTCTTCCTAAAGCTTCCTGCTTAATGGTATCGGTTACTTCCTTGGCTACTTTATAGTTAACGTCCGCATCGATCAACGCCCTTCTAATCTCCTTGACCGTAGTGGCCACATTGATCTCGGTAATCTTCCCGGTTCCCTTAAGGGTCTTAAACGCCCTATCTAGTTTATAACTGAGATTATCAAACATGTGCTCTTTTGTTCTATTTACTGCAAAAATACAATAAATAAGTTGCTATAGAAGAGTCAACCGCTTTATCTGCCAAATTCTTTGGCACCAAACCCCAGCCATAAGCGCTGACACAAAATTTCATTAAAACGTTATAGCATTACCATCCATCCTTTTCCACTTAAAAATAGACCAAACTTTGTTGGTCATTTACAATAAAGTTTAAAAAATACCCTGATCACGGTATTTTATATTAAAAATTTTTATTGTACATTAGAATTACTGTTTCACTTTTTCAATCATTTAAAGTATAGACGCTTTAAACTTTTTACTTTTAATCCTAAGAAGAAGGCCGCTGGATAAAGCCAGCGGCTTTTCTTTTGCCAAATTCTTTCATACAAGCTATTTGAGGAATAAAAAACTTAGAGACCTCAGAGCACCTTCGCGCTCTCCGTGGTTAAACTCTCTGGAACCATAAACGTTAGCTGATTCCTTGCCCCCCTAAAAACACAAAAAGCTATGAAACAATATCTCATAGCTTTAGTCAATTAACAATAAACCCAAAATAACCTAGCTGTAGGAGAAGGACTCGAACCTCCACGGGGCAGTTAGGCAAAACACGAGCTCGATATTTGCTTTTTCCTGGGATCCCCACCCCCGAGACAGGAGGGCTTGTCTGCCAATTTCAACACCCTACAGTATCTAAAGACCTTTTGTCTTTTCCTTATGATACAAAGGTAATACAGCCTAGTATAAATTCAAATATTTTCAATAAAAAAGTCTAAAATTTACATTATAAATAATTTTACACACAAACCACTACACAATACGTAAAACAGAATATTATTTTGTCTTGATTTTTACCAAAAAATCAACCATCAACAAACCAGCTAAATATTGCCCCACCCCACATTCAAGACTCCTCCTTTCAAGATTATCGAATACATGTTCGAATTATATCTCTGTTCACGACACGTGTCCATATTTGGGATCAAACAATATTTCCCAGGGAGTAAAGTTGTGAAGATTTTATTACAGAACACGGTATTCACAGAGACTCCATTTTAATCGTGCCATCCGCCTTAGGGGGACAAACACAACTGGGTAAATTATTCAAAATAAAAAAGAATGACACCCAGAACCTATGCTCCCAGGATCATTCACATCATGCCCCCTGATTAACACATTCTTAAAGGCTATTTGAGAAATAAAAACTTAGGATTCTCAGTGAAACCATCGGGCTCTCTATGGTTAAATTCTCTGGAACCTTAAACCCGGATTATTCATTAGTGATCGTAGTGAGGGCTGAAAATGCAAGAAAATCAGGCTGTTTGCAGACTGAGGCATAGCACCGCTATGGTGAAGTCGAAAACAGAAGCAAAGCGACTGATTTTAAAGCATTTTCAGTCCGTAATAGATAAGCTAATGAATATTTCGGGTTAAACGCTAGCTGATTGCTTGCCCCCCCCTAAAACACAAAAAAGCTAAAAACCAAGGTGGCTCCTTCTTCTACATCGATGGAGTACTCTCCATCTATTCCTGTTACCGTGCCATTGCTGGTACCTTGCTCTTGGATGGCCACGCCTGGAATAGGCTCGTCGTTTTCATCCCTGACAATACCCTGAATGACCTTGGCCATCGATTCGACGGGCAAGATTTCCACTACTGCCTTTTTGGTTTTGGTACTTTTATAAACATGGATATTATCTCCGGTGCGCTGGAACTGAAACTTTCCACTGGAAGATATTACCTCCAATAATTCCCCCAAAGACAAGGCGCCTTTGACAGATATTAAATGGTTTTGGTTAACGACGGATGAATGATAAGAAAATTTGAATGCAGAATGCTGTTCCACAAAATCGAAAACAGCCTCTAGTTCCGTATGCTCAAAATCAACCTGCAAATCGATTTCATAAACACTTTTATTTTGGGCCTTTGACGCAGCCCCCAAGAGAATTGAAGCACTGGCGGTCTGCACTATAAAGATCAATATAAAGAATCTGGACATCTTTATTAACTTCCGCAGAAGTTGATTAGATAAATGATTTTTCATTAATTTTGATTATAAGTTTTATACTTTATTGAAGCCAGAATATTCACTTCTGTCGCCAAACTGAATTGTGATCATTCTGGTGGTTGGACAGGGTACATATCATGCCCTGTCCTTTACTAACTTGAATTGAAATCTTGGTTCATCTTACCTTATTTTTGTTTGAATAATCTGACTTTATCTTCCTCTATTGTATACTCCAAGCCCATGGTAAAACAGATTCCTTTCATGGCCTTTTCAAATGAGGCATTTTTATAGCTTCCCGTATAATTCCCTTGAAGAATGGACTGCTCCTCCACGATCATTTCCACGCCGTACCATCTCTCCAGTTCCTTGATCAGTTTTTCGACGGGGGCATGGTCAAACTGTAAAATACCGTCCTTCCAACCCAATTCTTTTTCTTCAGAAAAATGGGTGACCAGGAGCTGTTGATCATCCGAATTAAAAACCCCTTTCAATGAGGGTGTCAACAGGGCCTGATTGCCAAAATCATCGGACACAGCTACTTTTCCCGAGACAACTGCAATAGCACGCTGCTGCTCTTCCGGATAAGCTTTGACATTAAAAGACGTCCCCAACACCTGGGTCAGCACCTCTCCTGTGTACACCTTAAATGGATGATCTTTATCAGGCGTAACTTCAAAAAATGCTTCTCCTTCCAACCTGATGGACCTGTGCTCCTTAAAGGGCAAGGTATAGCTAAGCTCACTTCCGGAATTCAAGATTACCTTCGAGCCATCCGGCAACCTAAAGCGTAACCTTTGGCCATTTAGGGCTGTTTTTTGAATTCTCTCCACAGTGGTAGTCCCCGCTTGCTCCTCACCAGTCCCCAAGTATAAAGTCAATGAAGCAGCAAACAGCAAAAGTAAGGTTGCTGCTATACCCAGCATTCGACGGCGGGAATATCCCACCTCTCTCCTCTGGTTGACTTTTTGATTGTGCCGAACGATATTATTGAGCAATAAATCGTAATCCTGCTCTGAGAGCTCCTCATCAATTTCATACCTTGAAGAGGAAATGATTTTCCTTGCATACTCAAGGTCCCTTCTTCTATTTTCATTTTGACTGATCCAGTTTCTCCAATAATGGTTGGAAGAATCATTGGGTGAGATCACCCATTGGATAAACTGTTCATTGCTTAATAGATCAACTATTTCCGGCTTTTTTTCCTTCATCTCTCTGCTCAGTGAAAGCGCTTTACCTTAATAGAGATAAAAAGGGTAAAAATGTACATAGCAAAACCCAACAAATACAGTAATTGCAATAAAAAGACGTAATAATAAAAAAAGAGAAATAAAGCTCCCTGATATTAAAAAAAACTCACTC
>NZ_BAAHAP010000059.1:0-34297 GCF_054777495.1 Echinicola sediminis
CTATTTAGTTGACGCAGTATGGCTACTTTTAGGTGGCGTCCTTTATGATTGTGCCAATTGCGGATAAGTGATTTATCCACCAATTCTAGGGCTTTTTCATGTTCTCCACGCAATACTGCTATCTGAGCCACATTAAAGTAGCCGGCATCCTGCCAGGCAGCATTCCAACAAGATTTGAAAAATGCTGCATAGGCTTCATCCAGCTTTCCTTGCAGTTTTAATGCTACTCCTTTATTGAAGTAGGGTTCTCCGTCATAAGGATTTGGATTATATTTGGTGAGCGTATCAATGGCTAACTGAAAATGAACCGCTGCCTCTTCAAACTTTCCTCCTCTCAATAGCAACGATCCAAGGGCATTGTTGCTACGTACATCTCCGGCATCTCGACTGATGGCCTCTTTATAATAATCTTCAGGTCTATAGGTAGCATGCCTGTATTGTTCAATATGCAGGCCTGTTAGGTACAATTCCTCATTCGTCTTAATCTCCTTGGGATCTTTGGCCGCCTTCGCTGCTTCTGGAACTGGTTTCAATTCTTCAGGCTTTTGTTTCCAATCCACCAAAACCCGTCCATTCTTATCCTTCACTTCCAGTGTTAATCCTTCTGTTTGCTCCGTTAGGGCAATACATTGGTTAAACACATTATCCGGGCTGAAATCAAACTCTTTTTCCCATAACACTTTATTGTTCTCGGAAAGAATAATCCTGCTTTTCGTGAAAATTCCTGTAGCATATACAACCAACGTTGCTTTTCCATCCTTTAGGGTAATATTCAGCATCGCGTCTTTTGTAGCATTTTTAACCACCCCCACTTCTTGGTAAGGCATAAAATACTGCGTAAAATTTCGCTCCTCATAAGGCTGTATCCATGAAAAATCAGGCTGATTATCCGTATAGACCCCACACATCAATTCAATATAGGGACCATTTTGATCTGTGAGGTTTCTGTCCCAGGCATGTCCAAAATCACCATTTCCCCAGGTCCACTGTTTTTTACCTGGTGAGACATGGTGATCGGCTATGTGCAACAAACCTGCGCGGGTATCATTTTCATATCCTCCGACGAAATCATAGTCTGAATTGACAGCCATATAGGATGTGGGAACCGGAATATTTTTATAACGGGAGATATCCACTCCTGCGGAGTAATCTACTTTATAGTAGGTACCGGTGGCAATTGGAAAACGGGAAACATCCCTTTTTCCATGGTCAAATACCGCATTGACATCCTCAGGGAATACTGATTGGTAATGGTCATTTACCGCTACGGCCGGATTGGCCCACCACAGAAAAGTCTGTGGATGCGGAGTTCTATTGTAAAGCTTTCCTTTTATCTCCAAATAAGCCTTATCCGGATGCAAGGTAAAGCCCGCCATCCCTTTGGTGCGGAACATGCGCTCCACTTCACTCACCCAAACGGTTACACTACCATCCTTATTTTCTTCTATAGTGGCGTCGACTGGATCGTATGTACTTGGACGGTGGTGCTGTGGCCAGTTAAATTCGATGCCCCCAGAAATCCATGGTCCGGTAAGACCTACCAAAGCCGGTTTGATCACCTCATTATAATAAACAAAATGTCTTTCCTTAACCTTATCATAAGCCATCTGGATTCGTCCACCCAAAGCCGGCAGCACCATTATTTTTAAATAACGGTTTTCCAAATAGATCACATCCCATAACTTATCCGTCTTTTCATCACTTATTTTCTCAATTACTGGATTGGGATATACGGCGCCACTGCTACCTTGATACACCCTCTTTTCTAAAAAAATGGGATATTTTTCAGCCTCGCTCACTTCATAAGTCGGGATGACTATCCTTTCCTTCCAAGCTTTTACGTTTTCAATGTTGCTCATAATATTTTATCTTAAGAATTCTGTTTCTATTTCTTCCAAACTTTTGCCTTTGGTCTCCGGTAGTTTTTTTCGTATGAATAAAAAGCCCATCGCACTGATACAGCTGTACACCCAAAAGGTTCCGTAGGCTCCAAACTCACTATTGAGAATGGGAAATGTAAAAGTCAGTACAAAAGAGGCGATCCAAAGACTGAATGTGGCAATTGACATGGCCAACCCACGTACCCGGTTAGGGAAAATTTCCGATAGCACCACCCACGTGATCGGTGCCAATGACATGGCATAAACGGCTATGGCGGAGACCACCAATATCAAAATAGGTAGTCCTGTCCATCCCAGAAAATAACTCAGACCGAGGAAAAAATAGATCATGGCCAATGCTCCTGAACCAAATAACATCAGTTTTTTTCGTCCCCAATTGTCCACTGTCCGCATAGCCACCAGTGTGAATACCAGGTTTACACTTCCTGTAATAACAATATTAAAAAGCATGTCTCCCACACTGTAGCCAGCACTGCTGAAGACTTCTTCTGCATAATTGAATATGACATTGATCCCACACCATTGCTGGAATATGGCCAATACAATCCCTAGTATTACGATAGGTTTTATTTTGGGGGTAGTTAAATCTCTAAAGTGGACTTTATCATCCTTTTCGCTAAAGGTATTTTTGATTATACTGACCTCCCTGTCGGCATATTCTTGTCCTCCTATTTTACGTAGGATATGGGTCGATTTAGTTTCTTCGCCTAACTTCAATAAAAACCTGGGACTTTTTGGGACCATAAACATTAGAAGGAAAAAGGCTCCTGCCGGGACCAGTTCAGCCCAAAACATCCACCTCCATCCCACAGTACCATTCCAAGAAGTTAACATGGCATCGTCTGTAATCCCATCCGGAACAGGTTCCGCAATTAGGTAATTGGCAATCTGGGCGGCCAAAATACCGATCACAATGGTCAGCTGATTGATCGCCACAAATCTTCCTCTCAATTCTGCGGGAGCCACTTCTGCTATATACATCGGGGAGAGGGTTGATGCCAATCCTATGCCCACTCCCCCAATCAGGCGGTAGATGATGAACGAGTAAAAATCATTGGCATATCCACTGCCAAAAGCAGATACCACAAACAAAGCCGCAGCCCAGATCAAAGGGTATTTACGGCCATATTTGTCCGATACCGTCCCTGAAAGCATCGCACCGAAAATACAGCCGACCAAAGCACTGCTCATGGCCCAGCCTTGTAGTTGTGGTGAATGATTGATTTCAAAAAACAATTCATAAAAGGGCTTTGCCCCTCCAATGACCACCCAGTCATACCCAAACAGCAAACCACCAAGAGCCGAAGTAAAGGCCAATGCCAACAGATATGGCAGGTTATATTTTGTTTTACGCTTTAAGATTGTATTTCCCATCTTTTTTTTTTCGAATGGATTGTTTTATTTTTTTATGGAACCGTTGTTGATTTCCTCAAGCCGCTTTTTCATCTTGGCCACAACTTCAGGATGTTTGGCTGCCAAATTGTTGGTCTCATAGGGATCCACTGCCAAATCATAAAGCTGCTCATCTGGAGAAAATCCAGGGTCAACGTATTTATCCTTTAACCATTGTGGCACATTACCGGGGCGAGGTTGGATATATTTCCAATGCTTAAACCTTAGTCCAAACGTATATGCCTCTTCCAACAAGAAATCTCTTCCCTTACCAATCTCCCCCATCCAAGCACCCAATAACTCCTTACTGTCCGGAGCCTCACCGGCAGTGATCTCATGGCCTATAAGATGTGCAAGAGAAGCGTATAAATCTACTTGGGAAAGAAGGGCATCGCTTACCCCTGGTTTTACCCTATCTGGCCAGTGAACAATGGTGGGCACTCTTGTCCCCCCTTCAAAAACGGAATACTTGGTTCCTTTAAATGGACCGGCAGGCCTGTGATTTCCAACAAGCTCCCTGGCATAATCCACATATCCATCGTCTAAAATGGGACCATTATCGCTTGTAAAAATCACTATGGTATTTTCTTCCCTACCTGATTCTTTCAAAGCCTTCATGATCTCCCCTACACACCAATCCATCTGAGCAATCACATCACCTCGTGGCCCCATTCCGCTTTTTTCTATAAACTGTACATTGGCAATCCGTGGCTGATGGATATCATGTAGCGAGAAATACAAAAAGAAAGGTTGTTCATTGACGCTTGCCATAAACGAAGTGGCTTTATCGGTCAAAACAAAGGGAATTTCTTCATCAACCCAAAGTGCACTTTTCCCCCCATTCATATAACCTATGCGACTGATGCCATTGATGACCGCCCCCAAATGGTACGGATCTGTATATTGTTTGAGTAATTCAGGATACTCGCTTCCCAAAGGATAGCCATCGATTCTAGATCCATAGCTCACTGAGATAGGGTCACTGGGGTCTAAATTGATTACCACTTGATTTTCCAAATAAACACAAGGAACCCGATCTCCCGTGGCCGGAATCAAAAAGCTATAATCGAAGCCCACTTCTGCTGGTCCTGGCCCCACCCTTTTGTTCCAGTCAATGGTACCGTCACCAAGTCCTAGATGCCACTTACCAACCACCCCCGTTCGATAGCCCGATTTCTGTAACATCTTTGGCAAGGTGGCCATCTCAGTATCTATGATCAATGGAGCATCTCCTTCCAAAATGGCCGCTTTATTTCTAAATGCATAGCTTCCGGTTAGCAAGGAGTACCTTGACGGGGTGCAGGTAGCCGCACTACTGTGCGCATCGGTAAAATTTAATCCTTCTTTGGCAAGTTTATCCACATGAGGAGTCTCCACACCTATTGCGCCGTTTACTCCAATATCCCCATAGCCCAGATCATCTACATAGATCAAGACAATATTAGGTTGCTCCTGGGCATTCGCAGGGCAACAGTAAAAGAGAAGGCAAAAACTACCTAAAACAATCCATGGGAAAAATAACGTCCCATTCAATATCCGGTAAATTGTTGAAAATGTTTTCATCATTATTTTCCATTAAGCTTTCCAATGACAGTAACCACAGATCTTGGAGGGATTTCAATCGAATTTTCCTTAACCTCATAATGCTCCAGGTTCCTTTTTTCATCTGTAATGTATAGATCAGAAAACACGTAGTGATCACCTAACAGAATACGCTCACTTTTCTGGGAATCATTCAACATTACCACAGTAGCCTCATCAAGACCAGATGTATAAGCGGATAGTTTTACCTCTGTATCATTTTTAAAGAAGGCATTTACCCTTTGCATCCCAGGTCTAATAAACCTGGAAAAATTACCAAAGGCCCACATCAATTTGGAATCATGAATAGCCCCATCACTTTTCATTTTTTCCCGATTGAATAAATCGTTAGGATTACCTGTGTCTAAATAGATTAACCCGTCCTTAAAATCATAAGTGGTAAGCGCTGTCCACCACTGCCAACTTGAAGCATTGGCTATCGTTAAATCCGAGTGGATAACCCTTGCCACGTACAATGCCGTTGCCATCCCTAAATCCCTTTCTTGACCTGACCCTATTTCCGGAGACTTTTCAAGAATACAAAATTCAGTTTGCCAATAATCCAATCCTTTATATTGATCTAACTTATTTCTTAATCCTGCTCTCGTTTCAATAAGTTTACTTGTTGGCCAGGTGGTGAAATAGCTATGCCCTGTAATTAATTGTTTAACATTGGATAAACCGCCAACGTAAAGAGGTGATTGTGTATCAAAAAACGTTTCAATTTGATTCCCTTGACTTTCACTATCATGGTTGTCATACAAATATTCTATAGATCCAGCCTCCCCCAGTGTCAGTTCAGTATCTAGTTTATTTTCTTCAAGTAAGTTGGACAAATACCGGGTAAATAGATAAATATCCTCGTTTGTTGCCGCGGTTCCCTCTTGGCTTGCTTTGGACCAGTCCCATTGGGGTTCATTGAAAGGACTTAGATAATTAAACCTTATATCCTGTTGCTTGAAGTACTTTACCACTTCCACCAGAAACCTGGCATAATCATTAAGTTTGCCTGGCTTCACATTTATTCTTGGGTCATTCTTCACGGAATACCCTTTTCCATTTAAGGACAAAAAAGTGGGAGCAGCAATAGAAAAGGCCAAGAAACTTTCTACCCCTCTTTCTTTGGCAGCAGAAAGGAACCACTTTTGACCTTGTTGCTTAGTCCAATCGTATGTTCCATCAGGATTAAGAAAGCATTCCGCTCTTCTCCATTCGTTCTTAATTCCCGAACTATCCCCTTGCTCGGTACTTCCAGCCCCGATATAAAAACGCCACATAGATAGTCCGATTCCTTTAGGATTTCCCTTATCATCTGTCTCCTTACTAAAGAGCCAATCAGCAATTTGCACTTTCTTTTCTTCAGGCCAGTTGGCACCCACAAACTGTGTTCTCCAGGCATCCGAAGCCCCAAAGCCATCCATTGTTTGGTAGTGCTTTTCAGGTTCAATAACTAACAACTGCCTCCCAATTACTTCTTCACAAAACGCTAATACAAGAACTTGTACAGCTAATAAGCTTAATGGTCTCATTCCAATTCTGCAGTTAATGTTACTATGGATTTTGCTGGTATTTGTAAATCACTGATTTTAATGGTTTTTGGCACCATATCAGATTGATAATTCGATGTATAGATTTGAACTTGGTCATTTTCAAAAGCAATGCTTTCTCCATAATTTTCAATTACAGGTTCTTCCAACTTTTCACCGTAATTAATGATTACAAGCACTAACTTTTTCTTGTCCTGTGAAAGAAAACCAGAGGCCATTAAATTAGATGCAGCCTTGATCTCTGAATCATATAAGGTATTGATGACTTCCACTCTTTTATAACCAGGCCTGATAAACCGGCTAAAGTGTCCTAAAGACCATAGAAGTCTGGATACTTCTATTGTACCTGCTGAAGAATTTCGGTTTTGAACATCCGACTGCCAGGTCAATAAACCAAATCTGTTCTCATGGTCCCCGTATTTGGAGGCACTACAAGCTGTCCAAAAACTCCATCCAGTGGCATTTGCCAGTGATATATCCCAATGTATAATCCTGGCCAACCATAGCATATAATCGATTGCCAACATTTGTGATGGATCTCTTCCTTCTCTATAAGCGGTTCCCAACAAACTGTATTCAGTCTGCCAAAAGTCCACTCCAAACGATTGAAGTCTCTTATTCAGGCTAATTCGGTTCTCTATAGCGGATTTTACAGAGCCATTTGACCAGTAGCTGTGTCCGGCAACCAGAGGAGCCACGGAATTCATTTGTCCGAGAAACTGGCCACTGTTTGGGTTCCAAAAGACGTCCAGTTGATTGGAGGTCTGCGCATGTTTTGAAACGAAACTATGCATAACCGGTAAATCTCCTGCCTCAGGCAAAAGTATTTTGGTAAGTTGCCCCTCTTTTTGAAACAGTTCATTGACTACTTTGGTCAGCTCAAATGCTTCTTGATTAGTACAGTAACTTCCTTCCTGTGCTGCATCACCTGGTGATGATTTCCATTCCCATTGCGGCTCATTAATAAGGCTTATATAATCTAAATCGATACCTTTGGAACGGTGGTAATTGAGGTACTCATTCAGATAATCGGCAAATTCATCATATCTTTCTTGAGGCAGATTATACCCCACCACATCCTCTGTACGAAAGGTATACCCGTTTTTGGTCATGAAATACGGAGGAGAAGTAACCCAGGCGGTCAAATATTCCACGCCATATGATTTGGCCCTTTCCATAAACCACCTGGAACCAATTTGATTGTTTTCCCAATCATATGCACCATCAGAAGTCAAAGCACATTCGGTAGCCTTGTGCCATGAATTATCTGAAAAGCCATTATTGGTTTGATTGGCACTTCCTGCCCCTACATTACTCCTCCACATGGACAAACCAATTCCTACGGGTTTTCCACTTTCGTCAAATTCTTTGCTGAATAGATGTTTTGCTATAAATTCTTTATCCTCATCAGCCCAATTTTTCCCTATTATTTCAGCAGACCATCCATCCGATGCACCAAAATGGTGCATCGTTTGGTGCGCTGTAGATAGGTCTATAATTAAGCCTTTGGAAGGAGGATTAGGTCTAAACTGTGGGTCATTGGGATTGCTTTTTCCGTCATCACAACCAGTCAATATCAAACCCAAACACCCACAAATAATACAGGCGAATCTCATCATGTCCATTTAATAATTAGGATTCTGCTCTATTCTCCCACTGGACAGAACGATTTCACTGCTTGGTATAGGCCACAACAGGTGGGTGTCTGGATCAAATGTACTTCCCTTAGCTTGGTCCTCCCGTAAATTATTGAGCTCAAAGGGGTCGGTACTCTCTTGAGTGTTATAAACCACAAAGTCTCCATCGGGTCCGAATACCTGCGCAATACGAGGTTGACCATTTATTTTTTGTCGTCTTAGGTCATATAGTCTATGCTGTTCTAAGGCAAGCTCCAATCTTCTTTCTTTCCATATGGCATTTCTCAAAGCATCGCCGCTCAAGGACATGTCCGTCTCTAATTCAACCCTATCTCTAACTTGTTTAAGCGCATTTATAGCCTCGGACTCATTTCCGGTATGAAAAGATGCCTCCGCATACATTAGTAATAAATCCGCGTATCTCATGAAGATATGATTTAAAGCCAGGTTTCCAGGCCTGTAAGGAAGATCCCGGTAAGCTTTGGGGATATAAAATTTTCTATTGATCCTTCCTGATTTATTCCTGTCGGGAACCGCATTAAACTCGGTCACTTCAGGATCACCAAAAACAGGTTCTCCATGCTTAATTATAGTGCTTCTTAATCTAATATCATCCCCTTCATCCAAATAAGCCTTCTCCAGATAGCTTGAGGGTACGCACCAGTTCCATCCTCCGTCTGCTCGTGAACCTGTTGTTACTCCAAAGAATCCTCCTATACTAAAAGTTGGGTCCGTTCTATATTGAATTTCAAAAATCGATTCAATCCCGTTTGGATTTTCTACATGCCATACATTTTGGAAATCAGGCTCTAAATCGTATTGACCTGACTGCACCACTTGTTTGGCCATATCTGCCGCCTCATTCCATTTTTCTTGGAAAAGGTAGGCTTTGGCCAAATAAGCCTGTGCAGCCCCCCTTGTAGCCCTGCCCATATCAGATGGTGCATACTCACTTTTTAACGGTAACCTATCAATGGCATCTCTCAAATCTGCCTCTATAAAGGCATAAATTTCCTCAGCTGACTTTCTGGTGTAATTCCGAACCTCAGGTTGAAGCAATTCATTAAAAGTGGTTACCATGGGTACACCTCCAAAGTTCTTTACCAATTGGAAATAATAGAATGCCCTAAGAAATTTGGCTTCCCCGATCAATCTGCTTTTCAGTGATTCATCAAAATCCACGTTTTCAATTTCCTGAATGATCACATTACATTTTGTGATACCTCTATACTGATAGTTCCAAAAAGTTTCAAAGTAGGTGGATCCAATATCCACATTATTATAATGTGCAATAGTGAGGATATCCGGTCTTGGCTGTTCTGTATTACCGGCCCAACAATCATCTGTAGCCATGTCCATGATCTGACGGTAAAAGTTGATTTGCCACCAACCATTTTCCTGAATCCCATCATAAGCCCCATTGATAAAGGCTACCACAGCTTCTTCGCTAGTGAAAATTTCAGTTAATGTGGGAGTGGATCGAGCTGGCTCCTCCAAGAAACTCTCACATCCAAAGCACCCTATGAAAGATAATATAATTGCTAATTTTTTCATGTCTTTTGGGTTTAGAAATTAATGTTTAGACCAAGCACATAAGTTCTTGAAAGTGGGTATGATCCATAATCCATCCCATATCCATTAATCACACCTGATCCGTCATCACTAACCTCTGGGTCAAATCCAGTATATTTAGTGAATGTAAATAAATTTTGACCTGAAGCATACATTCTGATTTTACCCTGTGAGGGTAAATTAAAAGTATATCCTAACTGAAGATTTTTTAAGCGGACATATGATCCGTCTTCAATAAAGTAGTCGGAAGACCTTTTGAAATTCCCATTGGGATCATTAGCTGAAAGCCGTGGGATAACCGCATGGGTATTACCTTCCCTCCAAACTTCATCAAACAAGCCTTCCCTTATATTTGTGTTTGAGGCCCCAGAGGTTTGAAAATATTTTAAATAATTATAAACATCATTTCCAAACGACCCATACCACTGCATGGTCAAATCCCACTTTTTATAATTAGCGGATAGATTTAATCCGGAATATAATGTCGGAAATGGATTTCCGATGGTGGTCATATCATCTTCATTTAGACGCCCATCTCCATTTTGATCCACAAATCGCATGTCACCGGGTTTTGCATTCGGTTGAATAACTGTTCCATTTTCTGTTGCATGGGCATCTATTTCCTCCTGGTTCTTAAAAATCCCAGCGGTTTCAAACCCGTAAAAAAGCCCCACAGGTTGGTTTAGTTCTGTGATCTTCAGGAAATTATTACCAAAAACAGATTGCTTCTGGGCTAAAATCCTTTCATTACCCGGAGCTAATTCAACAGCTCTGCTTTCGTTGGTATTAATGGTAGCCAAAAGGTTGATTGACAGTTCGCCAAAGGTATCATTATACCCTAGAGTTACATCCCAACCTTTTGATTTGAAACTTCCAACATTTTGGATGATGGTGGAAGGACTCCCCGTATACAATGGCAATGAGGTTGGGAATAACAAGTCCTTGGATTCTTTGACATATCTATCCAACGAAACCGTTAATTTATTACTTAGCAAAGTAGCCTCTAAACCAACATTTATATCTTGTACCGTTTCCCATTGAAGTTTGGAATTTCCAAATTGGGTAATCTGATTTGTATTTACCCTATCTTCATTTACCCCGAAAACATAGCTTTCATTGTCCACTAGAAACAAAAAGGCTGAAGAAGGAATATTTTGGTTCCCTACTTGCCCAAAACCTGCCTTTAATTTCAAATTATTAACCCAGTCTACACTAAAGAAGTCTTCATCTGAAATGCTCCAAGCTCCCGAAAGACTATAAAAATTGGCCCATTGATTTTCCACAGGAAATCGGGAAGACCCATCCCGACGAAAGGATCCTGAAAGGAAATACCGGTTATTATAATTATACATTCCCCTTGCCAGATAAGAGAAAAGTGAATTGGCAAATTCATTTCCATTGGCTTGAATTGCATCACCTGTAGTGGCATCCAAAAACTGATAGTTTTCCCCGTCAAGAATCACATCATTCCGGCTACCATAAAGGTAATTCCTCTGGTACCTTTCAGCTGTTACCCCTGCAGTAACATTAACATTATGAAGTCCAAAAGAGCGGGTATATTTAACAAGATTGTTCCATACGTAACTAAAAGAATGGGTAAACCTTGAATTAACCCTACTTTGCTGATTATCCTCAAGATTAGGCTCAATCACAAATTTCGGTTGGTATACATCATTCCTTGTCTGATCAAAAGTAAGTCCCAATCTGGAAGAAACACTTAAATACTTAGAAACATCATATTCTAAATTTGTGTTTGAGAACATAGAAAAATAGTGAGATTCATTAAACTGCCTTCGCACAGCGGCCACTGGGTTCCAAACAAAATTGTTTGAACGGCCATAAATGCTGTACTCATTCAGCCCATCCCTTTGATCAACAGGTAGGTAAACTGGAGTCAAGGGATCTATCCTCGTTACATTCCAAAATTGTTCGGGGGTATTTTCCCAATGTTCGTATCTGGGATTAAAATCCTGTTGGATAAAAAATTTATCACTTACAGAAAAATCTAAATTAACCCTACCACTAACTCTCTCCCAATAACCTTTTTCCAGGTGGGAATTCGTCCTATGGTAACCTAAACTGCTTAGGTAATTCATTTTTTCACTTCCCCCCTGCAGTTGAAGGTTATAATTTTGGACACTTGCATAATCTTGGTGTACTTCTTCCCACCAATCAGTATCATACTGAATTGCATTTAAGTCATAGATTTCTGGCAGCCCATCATTAGTGGCACGTTCATTCATGACTTTTGCGTATTCTTCCGCACGGGCCATTTTGGGTTTTTCGAGTCCTTTTATACCATAAGAAGCCGTGGCTGTGATACGTGTCTGACCTCCCTGACCTCTTTTGGTATTTACAATGACCACTCCGTTCGATGCTCGTGTACCATAAATTGAAGTTGCTGCCGCATCTTTTAGAACTTGAATATCTTTAATATCCGCAGGGTTTAAGAAGTTAAGGTTTGAGCCCTGGGGTAAAGCTACCCCATCTACGACTATCAGGGGATCGGTACCCTGATTGGTTACGATTCCACGAATCAAAATCTTGGGAGAGGCTCCCGGTCCACCACCGCTATTGATAATTTGAACCCCAGACGCAAGGCCCTGCATGGATTCGGATATATTGCCTACTACCATTTTGTTCAAATCATCGCCTTTTACAGTGGCTATTGAAGAGGTTATTTCTTTTTTGGAAGCCGTACCATACCCTATAACTACTGCCTCCTCCAATGTTTTGATGTCCACCTCCATATTAATGACGAGTTCCTTTCCTGTCTCTGGAGATACTTTTACAGTCTTATATCCGACCATTGAAAAAACCAGGGTTGGTGTTGGCGTAGAAGTGTCTAACGAGAAGCCGCCGTCCAAATCAGATATAGTTCCATTGGAAGTCCCCGACTCCACGATGGTGACACCGGGCAATGGTCCATCCTCTGAGGTAATCTTGCCCACTATTTTATTCTGGGCCATGACATGTAAGCTCAATAAGAGCATACAAATTAGAGATAAAGATTTTCTCATTGTTTTATTATTTTAGGTTATCGTAAAACTGACTACTATACTAGCCCCAAGAATGGGTTCAAACACCATCAATATTCATTGAAAAACCAGTGTTTTTCAAACAGGGTAAAAACTGAAGGCGAACCTTGATCAAAAGAACTTTATTAGTTGATTTTCAGTAATAACATTAACAAACATAGTATCAAAAAATAAAATACAGATGGATAAAAATATTTACAACATGGACAAAAATCCAAAAAATAATTAAGAGACACATTAACATATTTTCTATATTAGCACCCTCATCAAACGCTCGAAAAGGTGAAAAAAGAATCACTGTTAAAAACAGGATTTATTGGAGAAAAAATCACGGTCATCCCCAGAGGACTGCTAAAGGTCTATTCCCAATCGGAAATAAACAAAAGTCTATATCTTACCGATATTGGCTATTTCCCAAAGGCGTTATATCATTTTAGAAAAAGACCTAAAGGAAGTGATGAATATATTCTTATTTATTGTATTGAAGGAGCAGGCACTATAGGTATGGATAATCATCGATTTCATCTAGATCCTAATTCTTTTTTCATCATTGAGCCCAATAAACCTCACTTTTACATGTCAGATAAAGAAAATCCTTGGTCCATATTTTGGGTTCATTTTTCAGGTATCCTTTCCAAAGGAATCTTTAACAGATTTACTGAACAAAATGATGGAAAACCTATCATAATTCCTTTCGAGAAAAACCGTATTGCTGAGTTTGAATACCTCATTGATGTGTTTAAAAATGGGATTTCGAGAGAGGTTTTTGAATATTCAAGCATGCTCCTACATAAAACATTGGGTTCTTTTATTTATTACTCCCTTAAATCGAACAAGAAAATTGAGTCGAATAATGATAAGTTAGTGGATAACATCATATTGTATCTCAATAATCACATCTATGAATCCATTAAAATTGATGAGATATCAAAGGAATTCAATAAATCTTCCTCATCCATTTTTTCCCTCTTTAAACAAAAAACGGGTCATTCCTTAATTCACTATTTCAACTTACTTAAGATTCAAAAAGCCTGTGAGATGATTAACCTCACCTCCCTATCTATTAAGGAAATAAGTTATCAACTTAATTTTCAGGACCCTCTTTATTTCTCAAGACTTTTTAAGAAATACATGGGGGTTTCCCCTTCTAAGTATAAAAGTAACCTTTAAACCCATTTTCCCTAAATACCCGGATAGAAACTTATAAATGATACCACTGATATTCTTTTAATGTCCTGTCAAAGGCTCCATTCATTGAAACTATTTCCTTGTGGACGAATAAAGCTTTTTCTCCCCCTGTTCCAACACCAAGGCCGCTCCATAAGCAGAGCCAAGCGGGAAATCGGAAAATTCCAGCTCATAGCCAGGCAGGTGATGCTGCAATAGATCCATAAAGACCTCATTGTGTACAAAGCCCCCATCGATAAACACTTTTCGGATAGCAGAACTACCCTGGGCAGATTTCAATGAAGCCACCTGCAACAAGGTCAATCCCCAGATCAGATGGTGGTAGGCCTCCTCATAGTTGTCAAACTCTTCCGGCTTCCACTCATTGCCCTCAAAAAGTGACTTGACCAACGGGGTTTCGGCGATGTGCTTTGGATAAAAACTGCACTTTACCTCACCTTCCTTGATCTCTTTTACAATTGCTTTATCCACCGGAATCGTCTTATAATATTTCTCCGGTTTATCAAAATGTTTGTTGATCCGGTCAATCTGGTAATTGAATTCATAGCCCATGAAAAACCGGGAAGCCTTCACCGGATGGCCATCTATGCTCAGGAAATTCAGGCTGTCATTGTCCAAGCCCTCCTTGGTCAATGGATCCTGGGTAAACGGATTCAACGAGATGCTCCAGGTACCTGTAGAAATCAGTAAAAAGGGCTCCTTGATCCGCACCAGGTAAGAGGCCAGAGCAGATGAACTGTCATGGATCCCCACTCCTATGCTCACCTCACGGCCACAAAGCTCAGTTTGGAAAGTCTTTCCTGTAGGAACAATGTCAGGCAGTATGCGATTTATACCTTCCTTTTTTACCCAATCGTGATAGCCCCCCCTTTCGAAGTCCCAAAGTCGGGTATGACATCCTATGGAAGTCGGTTCGCTGACGGCCTTGCCCGTAAAAAGATAACTTAGGTACTGGGGAAAATGCAGGGAATATTTGATCTTTTTGAACAACTCTGGCTGGGTATTTTTCAACCAGTAAAGCTGCAAGCCTGAATTGAGCATACCCAAGGAAGGTGATGCCGTCTCCAGGTTATTGGCTTCTTCAGGATAGGAGCGGTAAAACTCCCCGATAATTTCTTCTGGAATTTCCTTCAGGTAATTGTAAAGCGGTGTCAAAGGCTCACCGTCCTCTCCAACATGCACAAAGGAGGCGCCGTAGGTAGAAAAATTCACCCCTTTAAGTTCATACTCCGGAGACTTGCAGACCTTATCTACCGAAGATTTGATCCATTCGGTCAATGCTGCCAGATCATCACATTCAAAACCGTCCTCATCTTCTGTAAGCGGAATCTTGTTGTATTCCTGCTTGATCTCATTCATTTGTTCATCAAACAAGAAGAACTTCTTATTGGTCTTTCCTATATCAAATATGGCAATTACCGGTAATGGCATCATGGGATCATGTTAATTAAGCGAGAAATCCAGAATCGCTTTAGTGCACCTCAAACTAAAAGAGTCCACGAATTACACGGATTTTCACGAATTTTATAATCTTTAATAATATACAGTTGACTCACCCCTTTTTATCATAGCTTGAAAGCCTATAATCGAACCATTTTTAAAGGAAGTAAGCAGACAAAACCGGCAATCCTTATCTTTCAGCAGAGAACTTTGCTTCAAACCTATTAAACCCATTTTTTGAAAGAAAGGACTGCCGGAATGATTCTATAATCTATTGAGATTAACTTGTCATATGTTTAATACATGGCTTACATCAATGAATTCTTTGTACGGTTTCTTTGTGCAGGTAAAGGTTATAATTGTTTATAAAGCCGGTATAAACCCGGCAATTCAGTCCCCTTTTCAAAATGTCCAATTCTCTGAATCTATTAACTAAAGACGATGTGAACTGATTGCCGGGATTTATTTTGCACTTGAATAACCGCTTGTGTAGAATTTACAATCCCGTGGAAACTGTTTTTGCTCCCCGCTGGGCGGTCAATTCTTTTCTTACATTCAAACGTCTGTAAGCCCCCATAGGGTCTATGGCACCTTCGGCCTGAAGCCTTGCTTCTGCCAATAAAGGCCTTACATCGGTTCTGTACGCTCCCTGAAGAATCTCCTGGGCCAATGAAGGGTCATTGTTTTCCCTCGCTTCTTCCAAGGCGGTCCTGTCCACCAGCATGGCCTGCGCATAGGCCAGGTTGATCGCTTCCAGAGACTGCAACAGGTCTTCCAATGGGTCTTTCAGGTTATGGCTGGCATCGATCATCCAGGCAGGGTAGGGATTGTTGGAAGAAGGATCTTCCATCCCGTCCACCAGTTCGTTGAAAATCAGGAACAGCTGATAGGGTTTCAAAGAACCTACGGTCACATCATCATCCCCATACTTGGAATCATTGAAATGGAAACCGCCCAGTTTGCCCACCATCATCAGGGTGGCCACGATCTGCTCGATATTGGTATTGGGCAGGTGATGGCCAAGGTCCACCAAACTATACGCCCGGTCCCCCAGCTTGTCGGCCAGCATATGGGAAGAACCCCAATCCTGGATCACTGTGGAGTAGAAGTTGGGCTCATAAGGCTTGTATTCCACAAACATCTTCCAATCGGAGGGCATCCCCGCATAGATTTCCTGAAGGGACTCCAAAGTCCGCTGGAAGGCTTTTTTGAAGTTCAACTGCCCCGGAAAAGATGACCCGTCGGCCAACCATACCGTCAAGGACTTGGAGCCCAAAGCATCCCCGTACTTGATCACTTCCAGGTTATGGTCTATGGCCTGCTGCCGTACCGCCTTGTCCACATGGCAAAGAGAGCCAAATTTATAGGACAGCTTTTGGTCCGGCTGGTCCTGGAAGGTATTGGAGTTTACCGCATCAAAGGCCAGCCCGTGGGAGGCCGCCAGTTGTTTGATGGCATTTACATCAGTAGGAATATCCCAGGGGATGTGCAGGGATATGGCCCCGGCCGATCGGCTCAGCTGATGGAGCAGGCCTACATCGGCGATTTTATCTTCCAAAGTGCCCGGTTCCCCACCGCCTGAAAAACGGCCAAAGCGGGTACCACCGGTCCCCAAGGCCCAGCTGGGCACTGCCACCTGGAAATCCCTGAGCTTTTCAACAATGCTGTTGACATCTATCTGCTTCCGTCCGAGGACTTTGCTCAAATGATCAAAACTCTCCCGGTGTTCCGAGAGAGCCTGATCATTCAGCTGTTTTATCTTTTGCTGATCTATCCGCATAATTATCTTACAAAGGCAGCAGCTACACCGCCGTCCACATTGAGAATATTACCTGTACTCTTGCTCAAGTCTCCGCCCACAAAGGCAAATACACCATTGGCAATATCATCCACCCCGATGATCTCGTTCATGATGGTTCTCTTCGCATAGAAAGCCGGCAGTTCTTCCACATTGATGCCGTAGGCCTTGGCTCTTCCTTTTGCCCATTCGCCTTCCCAGATCTTGCTTCCTTCGATCACCGCATCAGGGTTCACCACATTGACACGGATCTTGTCTTTGCCAAGTTCAGCGGCCAAAAGACGGCTCATATGCACCTGCGCAGCTTTTGCCGTACCGTAGCCTACGTTGTTAGGTCCGGAAACAAGCGCGTTCTTGCTGGCGATGTTCACGATGTCACCTCCCAGGTTTTGGGCCCTTAGTACCTCAACGCCTGCTTTGGAAACGGCAAACTGGCCTTTCACCAGGATGTCCTGCAACAGGTCCCAGTCTTGCTCAGAAGTCTGCTCGATCGGCTTGGAAATGGCCAGTCCGGCACAGTTGACAATGATGTCCACACCGCCGAATTTCAGGGCCGCTTCTTTATAAGCCTTCACAATATCGTCCCCTTTGGTCACGTCCATCACCGCACCTGCCCCTACGTCTTTGGAGTAGGTAGCCACCGCTTCGTCCAGACGGTCCTGGTTGATATCGGTGATAAATACACAGGCGCCTTCCTTGGCCAGTTTATCAGCAATGGCCTTGCCGATACCTCCTGCACCACCGGTCACCAAAGCCACTTTTCTGGACAATGGCTGCTCCTTGGGCATCCTTTGCAGCTTGGCTTCTTCCAACAACCAGTACTCGATATCGAATGCTTCCTGCAATGGCAGGGCAACATATTCTGACACCGCTTCAGCACCGCGCATCACATTGATGGCGTTGATGTAGAATTCGCTGGCCACACGGGCGGTCTGCTTGTTTTTGGCATAGGTGAACATTCCCACACCCGGCCAGATGATCACCACAGGATTGGCATCACGGATGGCAGGGCTATTGTCACGCTTATGGTCTTCGTAATATTTGGTATAGTAAGCTCTGTATTCTTCAAAGTCTTTCACCAGCTTGGATTTGATCTCCTCGGCATTGCCCAGGTCGATATCCGCAGGGAAGTCCAGTACCAAAGGACGGATTTTGGTCCTCAGGAAGTGGTCAGGGCAGCTGGTTCCCAACGGGGCCAGTTTTTCCAGATCATGGCTGTTGGCAAACTGCAATACCCGCTCATCATCGGTAAAGTGGCCTACCATCCTGTTGGAACCGGAGGCCAGACCTCTCAACACAGGGGCAATAATGGCCGCTTGGTCCTTACGTGCCTCAGGAGCCAAAGATTCAATCTTCTGGCCACCGAACACGGGACGCTTCTTGCCGTAATTGTCTTCCAGGTATTGGGAAGCTTTGTCGATTACTTCCAAGCTGTTGATATAGCACTCATAGGCAGTGTCTCCCCAGGTGAACAAACCGTGTCCGCCCAGCATGATACCGCGGATACCGGGGTTGTCGGCCAAGGCTTTCTCCAGCTGCAGGGCCAGGTCAAAGCCGGGCTTTTGCCAGGGCACCCAGGCGATCTGTCCTTCAAAAAGGTCCTGTGTGATCTGCTCACCGTCTTTGGAAGCCGCTATCGCAATGGCCGCATCCGGATGAAGGTGGTCGATATGCTTAAAGGGAAGGAATGCGTGCAAAGGCGTATCGATGGACGGTGCCTTGGAGTCAAGATCGTAGATACAGTGGTTAAACAGTCCCACCATCTCATCTTCAAACTCCAAACCTCTGTATACATTTTTAAGGGCATGCAACTTCTCCAAATACAGGCCCGCCAGTCCGCTCTTGGTCAAAGTACCGATGTCCCCGCCTGATCCTTTTACCCACATCACTTCCGTTTCCTTTTTGGTCAGTGGATCGGTCTCGGTGGTCTTACAGCTGGTATTTCCACCGCCGTAATTGGTGATCCTTAGATCGGATCCAAGGATGTTTGACCGATAGATCAAAAGGGCTACCTCATCCCCCTCCAGTTCCTGGGCCTTCTGCTCGTCCCATAGGTAGTTTACATGCTTAAATGTACGTTCTGCTGTGCTCATTATGATTGATTTTTTTGATTGCAGGTTAATAACTACTTTACCAAAAGTACCAGAAAGACAAATGAAACGCATCCTGTTTCGTATGGCGTCAAGCCCTAATACAATTCATCTTCAAAAGTTTGAAATATCTTTGACAGAAAAATTAAAAAGTAACATAAACAATTTGACCATAATCAAAAGCGTAAATACAAATCCAAATTCCGTTTAACTCAGTACAGATGGAATACCTCCTGTAAGACTACCGAAACAGGGCTATTATCAGCATTGGTTTCCATAAGTTCGCTCATATGGTCCCACCATTTCCTACATATGGCTGTTTTAGCAATAGACTCCCACTGCTCTTCGGAAGATATCTCTGCATATCCGAACAAATAATTGGTTTCCTTGTCATGAAAAATACTGTAGTTGCTGACTCCATGGCTTTTTAACACCTGCTTTAATTCCTCCCAAATGGGATTATGTCTGCGTACATATTCTTCCAGTTGTCCTGAATACAACTTCATTTTAAATGCTTTTCTAAACATATTTATTTCATTTAATTGCCCACCAATCATGAGGATGAGGTTATTTTCTAAATGCCTTTGCTTTATTGGTTAATTCTTGGACCAATTGAGGATGAGCGGCACTGATTTCTCTTTGTTCATAGGGATCTTCAAAGATGTCAAAAAGCTCTATCCTTTCACCTGGCTTATTTTTCTCGTTAGGCACGATTAATTTATAGGGCTTCT
Source organism: Echinicola sediminis (assembly GCF_054777495.1). Taxonomy (NCBI): domain Bacteria; kingdom Pseudomonadati; phylum Bacteroidota; class Cytophagia; order Cytophagales; family Cyclobacteriaceae; genus Echinicola; species Echinicola sediminis. The sequence goes on from NZ_BAAHAP010000059.1 coordinate 19,916, forward strand.
GATAGACTATATTATAGAAAAGATCATCTTCAGTGGAATAAAAATCATGATCATAAATCTCACCATAAATATTTTCCCTATGCTCAACGGCCTGTTGGTCTAAGAAATTAATACCTTCCATTTCGTTTGGTTTATCAATATCCAACAGATTTAAAATGGTAGGAACAATATCAATACTGCTTACTAAAGAAGAGGTGTCCATAACTGGGGTAATTTGACCTTTCCATTTGATCATGATAGGGGTTCTCATTCCCAAATCATAAGGAGCCCTTTTGGATACCTTGTCATAGCCGGAATCCCCCTCGTTCTGTACCCATCCATTATCACAAACATAAACGAAAATAGTATTTTCCGTAAGCTCCTTTTGATCGATATAATCCATTAATTGTCCACATGTGCTGTCAAACCATTCGCACATGGCCCAGTATTTGGCAACATAGGTTGAAGAAGTTTTGCCAAGGTATTTTTGATACAAGCTATCCGGTGGGGTATGTGGCCCATGCGGCATCATCGGCGCATACCACATGAAAAATGGCTTTTCTTTCTCTAGGGCATAATCGATATAGCTAAATACTGAATCCATGCCATTTCTTCCAATCTTTAACCCTTCATCTCCATGTCTTCCACCTCGAGTGATATCCCCATGGGTCATTCCCCGATCAAATCCGCCATTCTTAAAGTTGCCTATCCACCATTTACCTGTTTGAAATGATAGATATCCTTTAGGTTTTAACAAATCGGGCAAGGTTTCCAACTTTTTAAATTCATTGATTAATGGCTTAAAGTTTTCTCCTCTGACTTCCTTCCTTTTAGCAGGATCATCGGTAGGCAATATTCTATCATTCCCCAATATACCGTTCTGTTTAGGATAAAGTCCCGTAATCAAAGAAGCCAGGGAAGGAGAACATAATGATGTCGGCACATAACCTCTGGTGAACGTACGGCCCTCTTCTGCCAACCTATCGATATTGGGCGTTTCAATTTGTTCATGCCCCATAAAACTGTAGTCTGTCCAGGCTTGGTCATCGGATAATATTAATACGATATTCGGCAACTTCTGATCTGTCTCTTTTTTCTGCTCAGCAGTAGCTTTCTTTTCATTACAGGATGCAAGGCTACCTAATACCGTCATTAAACTGAATAATGCTATGGTTCTTTTCATACTTGTTTTATTTATTAGTTAAGGATTGATCATCCTCTGTTCGAGTTTCAAAACCGTCTCCGCACAGTGGTCGGGAAATGCACTGCGAGAGGTCAACAATTTTTTAAATATTAAAAAGCTGAAGGGCAGACATCAGTCCGCCCTCATTACCACCTAGTCCCCTTATGCTTCGACAGGCTCAGCAACCAAAGGGAGCTCCTCCGCACGTTGAACACCTTGTTTATGGCAGGCGCGAGCGGGATTTTGGCAGTAGGCGCCGTAGCAGCCTCTGTATTCCGGGATTGCCTGCCCCATTAGAAAACCAGGTAAATCCCTATTCCATACTATAGTTAATTTGGTAAACACCTGGTCCAACCTCAAAGTGGAGTTCATTTCGGGATTCCGATACCTCCACGGTATAATTATCCTTTGCAAAACCACCGTTTACGAAAAGTCCATCTACATTGCTTATGGGCAGTTCTATTTTTGCGGCGGTATTAGGTGGAACAGTGGCATGCAGAGTTAATTCATTTCCTATTATTTCCCAAGCACTTTTGACCTCTCCATAGATGGTATTTACAGAGGCAGCAGCTGAACTAAGCGGATCATGTGGAAAAGGAGCTATCCTTATTTTTTTATAGCCTGCCTCCAATGGAGAAATACCGGCAATCCTTTCGTACATCCACTGGCCAATAGCCCCATAGGCATAATGGTTTAGGCTGTTCATCCGCTGAGGATTAAATCCTTCTTCCTTGCTATAACTATTCCAGCGCTCCCAGATGGTGGTAGCTCCCTGGTTAATGGAATAAAACCAAGAAGGATAGGTTTCATTGAATAGCAGTTGATACATTAATTCAGTTTCGCCTATTTCATCCAGCACTTTGGCCAATAAAGGTGTTCCTAAAAAACCTGTCCGAAGATGATCGTCTGCCTCGTTTATCTTTGCCACCAAGTTCTTCCCTGCCTTTTCTTTTTTAGCTTCAGGCAATAGATCAAAAGCCAAGGCCAATAAATAGGCGGTCTGTGTGGGCATAACGCCAACAACCTGCCCATCGGAATCAAAGAATTGCTGATCAAATGCTTGGCCTACCTTCTGGTACAATTCCCAATATTCTTTGCTTTCATTGGTTTTTCCCAAAGCCTGGGCAGTCTGGGCAGTAAGTTTCGCAGAATAGGCAAAAAAAGCTGTTCCTATCAATGCTGGAGATGTATCCCCTCTGTTATCACCTGTTTCTGGGTATGGCTGAAGCCAGTCAGCAAAGGAATTCATGTTTGAAATAAAACTTTCGGCATTCATTTGGTGATGAGCTACCCACTTTTTCATCATTTCATAATTATCCTCTAAGATGGATTTGTCTCCCGTGTATCGGTACATTTCCCAAGGGATTATCGTGCATACATCTCCCCAGCCAGAACTTACCTTATTATTCTTAAGGACATCCGGAACTACAAAGGGAATTCCACCATTTTCATATTGAGATTCTCGGACACTTTGTAACCAACTGGCCCAAAATGGATATACCTCAGCATTAAACAATGAGGTTGGTCCAAATACCTGAGCATCTCCCGTCCAGCCCAATCGTTCATCACGCTGGGGGCAATCGGTAGGTACGTCAAAGAAATTCCCCCTCAGCCCCCAAACGATATTACTTTGCAACTGATTAAGTTTTTCATGGGATGATGAAAAGCTTCCATTTGACTCAAAATCTGAATATTGAACCACTCCCCGCATCCAATTTTCTGAAGGTGACTTGCTCTGGTCGAATCCGCTTAACTCGACAAATCGAAATCCATGGAAAGTGAATTTAGGCATCCAATCTATCACCCCCGATTCCTTGGCTATATAATAGTCTGTTGATAATGCTCCTCTATAATTTTCCGTATAAAAAGCCCCATCAGGACTGAGCATTTCAGCAAACCTCACCCTTAAGGTATCCCCCTTCTTCATAGGTACCTTAAGATGTGGCACTCCGACCATATTTTGACCTAAATCATAAACTGTTGTATTATCTTTTGACTTTACTTCTTTGGGACTTAGGTAGATTTTTGGTTTTACGGAGTGGTGGCGTTTGGGTTCCAAACGGACCTTTGGATCAATAGCCTCTGACTGCACTTTCCTCCAAGTTTGATCATCATATCCATTTGTACTCCATTGACCTAGTTCATAATGGGCATCGTATACTTCCCCATCATAAATCTCGGCCGTTCTAATGGGCCCATTAGTGGTACCTTTCCAGCTCTCATCAGTGGTAATGACAGACTGGGATCCATCCTGGTGGACCACTTCCAGTTGGCACAGAACTTTGGGAGATGGTGTATCCTTCCAGAATGACCTTTCCCAACCTAATCTACCCGAATACCATCCTGCAGCCAATTCGACCCCAATGGTATTCTGTCCTTCCCTTATAGCATCTGCCACATCATACGTAAGGGTTTCTATACGTTCAGCATACGGGGTCCATCCTGGAGGCATAACATCATCACTAACATCTTGCCCGTTAATGTGAACATCAAACACCCCCTTGGCAGTTATATAAAGTCTCGCCCGAATAATATCAGAGGGCAGTTCAAAACTTTTTCGAAGATATTGTGGTCGATGAATAATATTATCCTTCGTCCCCAATACCCCCTCATCGGCTGTAGGAAGGCCAATCCATTCCCCCGTCCAATCGGAATTATTCAATAAGCCCAATTCAAAAGTATTGATATCGCTCCATGCTGATGGCGAATCATCCTGGTTCCAATTCATCACCTGCCAAAATACTTTTTGTCTTGAACCCAATGGCGCTCCAGCATAGTCTATCCAAGCCGATTGTTCACTGGAAACTTTTTTGGAATCCCACAAATCTGCTTTATCCGGTAATAATTCTGGACTGCTGGCTACAACAATCCGGTAAGCACTCTGACTATTTAAATCTTCAGCTACCGGAAGCTGCCAAGAAAAAGTAGGCTTGGGGTCATAAAAACCTAAAGGATTAACAAATCCCTCCGAAACAGTCAAGCTACCTGGTTTTGTCACCGATTCTTTTTTACAGGCAATTAAAACAGAGAGGATTAGTAACCCCCACAAAAAAATCGGTGTATGCTTATTTACCATGGAAATGATCTTTATTCTTTTCAGACTTTATCTTATACCTATTGGCCTATCACCACTTTCCTCCACCTTGCTCCCTACTAAGTGCCTTGGCCAAAATCACCTCAATTATTTAGATTCTCCTTTATTGATTAAATCCATCATGATGGATATGAGGTTTAGTAATATGTAGGGTACTGATTGGCCCTAAATCAAATATATAGGGAATTCCACTTTTTTGTATCCTGTATTGGTCTAGGTGACAGGCGGCTAATAATCAACTACTTCCTAGCCACAGAAAGTAAAGCAGTTCATAAGCTCTTTATAAACCTCTTTTATACCTTTTCGTGTCTCTTCGAGATTAAGCTATCCCCCGACCAGTCCATAATAATTGAAAAAATGACTAAAACCAATTCCTACCTCCCTCTTACAATCCCTTATATTGTTAGGACACCTTTTTCACAAAATCCAGATTTATGACAATTACACCCAAAAACCTCCTTCCCCAAGCAAGGTTTTGGGAAAGGAGATGGGCATAAAATCAAACGCACAATCTATTCTGTATAAGGTACAGTACCGGTTTCATCCAAAGGATATCCCCATTTTTTGACATATTCCATGCCAGGCAGGAATTTATCACCTGTTGCTTGCAATCTATCTATCAAACGCTGGTCCAATTCAGACTGAAGCACTTTATATTTGGGGTTGTTTACAAGATTATTCAATTGATAAGGATCCTTTTTATTGTCAAACAACATCCAAGGTCCATCTAAATCTTTAACGTAAGTATACCGACTCGTTTTTAATCCCCGGTACTCTCTGGCCCCATGTTGCACTTTATTCCATTGGCCAAATGGCTGCACGCAGGTGATCAAGGTCTCTTGACCAAGTTTTTCTTTCCCTTTAAGGTGAGGAGTATAATCAATTCCTTCTACTGTTCGGGGAATATTAATACCGCACAATCCTAAAAGGGTTGGCATAATATCCTCAGAATTCATTATTGCTTCATTTTCTCTAACTTTTATCCCCATGGTTGGTGGTAATTTAAACAGCATAGGAACCCTAATTGACTCCTCAAAGGGCTGCTGCTTTTTATAGGCCCCATGTGATCCAAGCAAATCCCCATGATCAGACGTAAATACAATGATCGTATTTTCAAACTGTCTATTTTCCTTTAAACCACTTATAAGCTTACCTATCATATCATCAATGGCAGCGATGTGCGCATAATAGCCTGCCAAGTCTTTCCTTACTTGTTCCCGTAGGCTATCAGGTACATTTTCCCTAAGCTCAATTTTTGCTGGATCAAACCTTTTTCTGTATGACTCGGGGGCCGTATGATACGGTGCGTGCGGTGTACCATATGACAAGACCATCAAAAAAGGATCAGAATGTATTTTAGCCTGTTTTAAATAATCCAAAGCTGCATCCGTTTGCTCAAAGGTATCGTACCCCTGCCAAACTTTCCTTTGACGATCTTCATTGTCATAGTAAACAGAATGGTTATAATTATGCGTACATTCATTGGCCTTCCAAAACTGAAAACCCTGCCTTCGGGATCCAGGGGGCACATTATGCAATCTTCCATGACCATCTAGATGCCATTTACCAATATACGCCGTTTGATATCCTTCTTTACCAAAGACCTTTCCGATGGTTACTGCATTGGTATCAAGCTGTACATCGTTCATGAATACCCCATGAGTCAATGGGCGCTGTCCTGTAAGGAGAGAGGCTCTGAATGGGGAACAAACCGGCATTCCTGACACCGCATTGCGGAAATTAACGCTTACTGCTTCCAAAGCGTCCAAATGCGGCGTCTGTATATTGGGGTCTCCTGCATAGCCTGTTGCTTGGGCCCGCCATTGATCAGTTAAAATTATCAAAACATTAGGCCGCTTTTTTATGCCTTGAAAAGAAGCGTCTTTCTTTTTGAAAGAACTTAGGGACAAGGCTACAATAAGCAAGCATCCCACCAGCAAAAATGGTCTAAATAACATATAAAGTTTATGTTTAATTGGTTCCATTTATTAATAGCCAGGATTTTGAGGCAATAAATTAGGGCTAACTTCTAATTCTCGGACAGGAATTGGGTAAAGTAACTCCTCAGCTGTTATTACATAAGATTCTGGTTCAATACCAACAATGTCTGATGAAGGCATCGTTGGGTTAGCAAGTTCTTCAGCTCCGTGCGCAGTAATTACTTCAATAGCTTTACCGGTTCTAACCAAATCAAACCAACGGTGATTTTCGAAGGCAAGCTCAACTCTTCTTTCTTGTGCAATGGCCGCCCTAAAAGAGGCCTGATCTGGTAAATCTAAAGGAGTTAACACCGGTAAGCCTGCGCGTACCCTCACCATGTTTAACAATTCAAATGGTTTTCCTATTTGATATCCTTGTTCATTGATCACCTCAGCCTGCATCAGTAGAACATCTGCATATCTATAAAGGGGCCAGTTATCAGGTGTCCTGGCAAAATCAGGATCTGCATCGTGATCGTACTTTTTAATATACCAAACAGGACTTGGGTTTCTGTCAAAAAATGCAATGGACACATCTTTTCTTAAATCATTGGGCTCATAGGCATTAACAATACTGTTTGTCGGAATATTTCTCCCCCCCCCACCATCAGGACCTACTACCACAATCCCTCTGGAACCTATTGGAGCAAAGCTGTATATAAAGCTACTGGACTCTCCTTCAGAACCTTCCTTGAACTGCACTTCAAAAATTGATTCTACATGGTTCTTATTGGAAGGATCAAATACATCCGCATACTGTGTCAATAAGCCGTATTGATTGGATTCAATTATATCATTCAGCTGAATTTCCGCATTGGCATAATCCTTTACTGTTAAATAAACCTTGGCCAATAACATTCTAGCAGCACCTTTTGTTACCCTTCCTTTTTCACTACTTGGAAAAGCATCCGGGAGCACCGATAGGGCAAAATTAGCATCTGAAATAATGGCCTTATAAACTTCTTCGGAAGAGGTTCTGGTGATTGCAAAAGCTTGCTCGGCAGAGGTTATGGGTTCCAAGACCAAGGGGGTATCTCCCCAATAACGTACTGCAACAAAATGGAAATAAGCTCTTAAAAACTTAAGTTCCGCTTCAGTGCGTTTGGCAAATTCCTCATCAAGGTCCGCTCCCGCTAAAAAAAATAAAGTGAAGTTGATATCTTTGATTGCATCATATATTAAATTCCAAGCATTTCTAACTGCATTTGCTCCAGAATCCATTGTAAATTGATCTATGAAGTTTAGCTGGGGACCACCACCAAGCTGACCTCCATCAAGCAGCTGGTCGGGCATGGTATTATCAGATCTAGTTTCTTCGAGTATATAAGCACTCTCTACATACTTTTGTAGGGCAGAATATACTGCTATGGTTGCTTGTTCAAATTCAGCTTCAGTTCTATAAAAATTTCCGTCCGTTTGAAAATGTTTAGGAGGGACATTTAAAAAAGTTTCATCACAACCAGTTATTGAAAGTACGATAACAAGAAATAAAACATTTCTTAACTTTGATATGGAATTATATATTTTCATTGTTTCCTTTTTTTAAAATTTAATGTTTGCACCCAATGAAAACGTTCTATTCGTAGGATACCCAAATTCATCTATACCTAATTGTTGTACATTGTTCCCAAAACGACTTACTTGAGGATTCCAACCACTGTAACTTGAAAATTTGGCCGCATTTTGTACACTTAAAAACAATTTCATTTCAGATAAGAAATTAATTTTATCTAAAGCTGACTGCTGTAGGTTATAGCCAAATGTTATATTTTTTATCCATAAGTGGTCTCCTTTTTCAAGCCAATGAGTACCGGCCTGATGCGTGTTACGAAAATGAATTCCCGGGATTAAACCATCCCCAGGCTCATCAGGAGAAATAAATCTGTTTAAGAATTTAGAACTTACATTCCAACGCCCTTTTGCATTATAGAGAACTTCATTTGCCTGTGGCAAGATGTCATATCCAAACATACCTGTTGCCAAAATGGATAATGAAAAACTCTTATAGTTTAACACGTTGTTAAATCCTAATATCACTTTAGGATGGGGATTTCCTATAGCTGTTTGATCTAAACCATCTATAGTGCCATCCTCATTTACATCTCTAAAAATATATGCTCCAAAGTCTCTTGATCCGGGAGCAGCTCCTAATTTAGGGTCATCTAGTTGCTCTTTCGTTGTAAATATCCCCTCAACCACCCAACCTCTAAGCATACCAACGGGCAATCCCACTTTGGTAACATTAAAACTTGAATTGATTACTGAAATTTCATCTGGTAAAGCTGTAACCTCATTCCTTAAGAAGGATAAATTCAAATTACTATTCCAAGAAAACCTACTATTGCTATAAACATTACCCCCCAACTCAATGTCCACACCTGTATTTTCCATTTCTCCTACATTGGTTCTGGTTGATCCGAAACCGGATACACTAGGAATTGATAAGTTAAAGAGCATGTCTTTCGTTGCTTTCTTAAAATAACTTACATTTAAAGTTAAAGCGTTATTTAGTAAGCCCATTTCTACTCCAATATCAAGTTGGGAACTTGTCTCCCATTTTAAGCTACTGGAAGGGAGTGACACCAAAGACTTGCCAATCACCACATTATCATTTAACACGTAGTTAAAGTTTTGATTGAGGATATTTATATTGGGAATCGAGATCACATTTCCGTAGCGATCAAAATCTCCTATGGCTGAATTCCCTGTAATTCCATAACTACCTCTTAACTTCAACTCACTGATCCCCATATCTTTGGGAAAAAAGTCCTCCTCTGACAGTCTCCAACCCAATGAAGCGGAAGGGAAATTTCCATACTTATTATTATCCCCAAACCTAGAAGATCCTTCTCTTCTAAAATTTAACTCGAATAAATATTTTGACTTATAGTCATATCCTAATCTTGCAAAATAAGCTGCCAAAGACCAATTACTGCCATCTGTAACTTCAGCGCTTATTTCTGACGCCTCCAGATAATTTAAAATTTCATCACTTGGAAATCCTTTACCGTTTACACTTGTAATCTCTCCGGTTTGTTTCTGGGCTGTATATCCAACCAAAACATTAATGGAGTGATCACCAAGGTACTTTTCATAGGTCAATAAGTTATCAATACCCCAGTTGGTGATATCACTTTTGGTATTGGTTCCTGAGTTCACAAACGGAGGAGCCCCAGGGGATAGATCAGCGGCACTACCAATTCTGAACTGTCCTAAAGTGGAAGGGATAAAAGTATTTTGTTCTACCGTCAAGACTCTTCCATAAATTTGAGGCTTAAAATGTAAGCCTGGTAACAGGGTCATATCCAGGTTTACGCTGGCATTGATATCACGTTGAATAGTGTTATTTGTACGTTCTTTGGCCTCGAAAACAGGATTTGTTCTCGCAAAGTAACCTGGAGAATCAGCGGGTATATAAGGTATTAGTTTACCATTTTCATCATATGGGGATTTTAAAGGACTTGAGGTGACCGCTTGCATGATTATTCCTCTAGAGCCATCTTCTGGCAACTGATCATTCTCAGAAAAAGAAACCGCTACATTAGAACCTACCTTCAACCAATCTTTAACATTGGCATCTAGATTGGTTCTTAAGGAATATCGCTCAAAACCGCTATTGATAAGCACTCCTTCTTGCTGTAAATAACCAGCGGAAACAGCCCCCCTGAACTTACTATTGCCTCCCCTAAAACTCACATTATGGTTTTGAAAGGCGGCATCTCGGAAAATATAATCCTGCCAATCTACCGTTTTCAAATTAGAATCATTTAGGGCATCAAGGTAAATTTGAGGAACAGGGGTATTGGATCCATTTCTTAAATTAATTTCATTAACCCTTTCCACATTATATTGGGCATATTGTCGGGCATTAAGCACTTGAGGTCGCCAAGCATCGGGAACGGATTGCACCCCAATCGAACCAGAATAGGTGACCTGGCTTTCCTGTTCTTGCCCTTTCAAAGTCTCAATCAAAATCACACCGTTAGAACCTCTTGCTCCATATATAGAAGTCGAGGCAGCATCCTTTAGAACAGTAATCTTTTCGATGTCTTTTGGATTAAGACTCTGCGGAATACCATTCCCAATGGGAAATCCATCGATAACCACCAGCGGCTGTGTTCCTGCATTGATAGAACTTATCCCCCGAACGCGAATGGAAGGAGCTTCACCTGGGCTGCCGGAATTTTCATTTACAATTACCCCGGAAACCCTTCCTTGCATGGCTTGACCTGCCGTGGCATTGGGCATATCCTCTGCTCCTTTAAGGTCAACTTCTGAAATTGCAGAGGTAATCTTTTTTTTACTCTTTGATCCATAACCAACCACTACCACTTCATCGAGAGCCGTACCATCAACCTCTAGGGTAATGTCAACATTAGTTTTCCCACTCAAGGGCACCTCTTGGCTGGCATAGCCTATGTAGGAAAATACCAACGTACTGTTAGGATCTGGAGCAGTAATGGAATAATGACCATCAAAATCTGTAACCGCCCCAACACTGGTTCCTTTGACCAAAACATTGACCAAAGGTAAAGGCTCTCCGTTATCTGAAGAGACTACCAAACCAGTAACTACTGTTTCTTGGGCAAATACAACAGTAGCTATTAAAAACAGCACGAAAACCGGAATGAATTTACTTGAAATCCATAGTAAAACATGTTTCATAAATTAGAATTATTAGGGTTAATAATGAGCTCCTTGCGGAGCTAGGGCATCAGAATTATATATTGAAAACTTATAAATTAACCCAATAACTCACATCCTGCATCGTACTGTGTAAAACAAAAAAACACAATCATCCACTAACAAAAAAACTACTATCGACTCCATTTACTAACATATTATGTCATACCTACCTGAGAGTCATAAAATAAAAGCACCCAGCATCCGAATAAAATACAGGTTGCTGAGTGCTGGAGTGGTTAGCAAACTTTTTCAAATTTCGGGATCATTAATTCATTCCCTAAACCAAGCATCAATAGACCGGACTGCCACACCCTAATTCGCTTTGCGATAAGACAATTTATACGAACCAGACCCTAGGACCAATTCACCATTATTCCTAATAACACCTTTATGCCCTCTCAGAAAATCATCTCCCTTTTCTCCATTGACTGTTAAAGTGGAGAATTCCTCCTCTGAAAGGGTCACTTTCGCTTTAGTATTGAAAGGAACGGTTAAACTCATGCTAAAATTAGCTCCTTCTATCTGCCAATTATTTCGAATCTCACCATATCGTGTGGGTATGGACACTTTTGTAAAAGTGATTTCTTCAGGGAATACCGGGTCAACCACAAATTCCTTATACCCCGGAGCATCATAGGAAGATTTTATACCTCCCAAGGACTCAAAAAAGTAAGCGGCAAACCCACTATGCATGGGATGGTTCAAGGAATTGGTCAGTCCGGGCATCTTATCCCATTCAAACTGCCGCTCGGGCCATGTAGTGAAACCATAATTCAGAATATAAGCTTGACTTGGGAAAGTTGGCGTGGTCAGAATTTTATAGGCCAGATCTGCATGCCCATACCTACTCAACACGGTATAAATGTAGCGATTGCCATGGATCCCTGTACTATGATGTCCCCCTTTCCGGACCTCAATATCGTAGACAAGTCCATTGACCACCGAGGTAATTTCATTGTCAGGGACCATCCCAAATTGCAGAGCCATTACAGTTGCGGTCTGGCTACCATACCATTTGTATTCGGTACCAGAAATAGCCTCCAAAAACTGGGCATTAAATGCGTCTTTCAGATCTTGCTGCTCTTTAGCTATCTGCGCTTGGTATACCTTATCCTTATTTATCTTGGCAAACCTTTCCATAATCCCTAGCACATCATAAAAATAAGCGTTGGCCGAAATCACCGGATGACATTCCATGGCTCCGGGATTTAACCTTCTGTCCCAACGAGGAGGACACCAGTCCCCCATTCCGTTCTGTACCACCCCCTTGTCATCTTTGAAAGTCAGGTAATAATTGGTGAGTACTTTCATTTCTTCATAATATTCCCTGACCATCGCTGTATCTCCATAATAGACATAATTATACCATGGCAAATACATCGTGGCCACCCCCCAGTCCAACTTTGCAATGGAAGATGTCCTTTTTCCGGGAGCGATCATCGTTGGTACCTGAAAAGTCTTTTCAGGTTGGTTTTCACCTGGCACAGGACGCATTTGGGTTCGGATATCCTCCATGTACTTTTTGTAAAAGTTGTTCAGTTCATAATTGTACAGTGCATATTCACAAAAAGCATGGGCATCTCCCAACCAACCGCATTTTTCACGGTGTGGGCAATCCTCAGGAATACCGTGGATATTGGCTTCAATCGTCCACTTACTTACCTCATGCATTTTGTTGATCAGTGGATCTGATGAACTAAAAAAACCCTTTTCTTCTATGTCTGTAGCCACCATGACCGCTTTAATCGTATGCCCGTTTGGTTTAGTTGAAAGCCCGGAAACCTCCACATACCGAAACCCATGGTAACTGAATTTAGGTTCCCAACTTTCTGATCCTCCCCCTTTGCAGATGTATTGATACAATTGCTTCATGCCATTGGCTCCGCCACCGGTGGCACCAGGATAGATATCCTTACCGTCTTGGGTCAGCGCCTCGGTGGCAATGACATTGATTACCGTCCCCTCCTCTTCAGTTACATTCAGTTTGATCCATCCGGCAATGTTTTGACCAAAATCAACAATCCAATTACCATTGCTTCCCTTAAATACCCGTTTCGGCCAGAATTCTTTCAATTTTTTAATTGCAGGAATTTGCTGGGCACTGATTTTTTCAACACTTGGCAGGACTTCTTTGACCTGTCCCCATCCGCTATCATCATAACCGGCTTCTGACCAATTTCCTAATTCATATCGCGCATCATAAGTGTCTCCCCCATAAATATTATCAAAAACAATAGGCCCCGTGGATTCCTTCCAACTACGATCACTTATCAGGGTTTCTTGGCTTCCATCTTCATAGCTGATCTTTATCAATACCCGGACTGCAGGAGGACCGTAAGATAGATTCCTTTCAGATTCAGGATCATTTTTCCAAGATATATCCTGGCCGTAAAAACCATTTCCCAGGATAATGCCCAGAGCGTTATCACCCTTCTTCAGCTTCCCGGATATATCATATCCGACATAATAAGCCTGTTTGTCGTAATTGGATGGGGCTGGGTCTAAAACATGATCGCCCACTTTATCACCATTCACATAAAACTCGTAATATCCCAGTCCACAGACATAGGCCTTGGCACTTTTGATGGTTTTGCTGGAACTGATCTCTTTTCTAAAATAAGCCACGGCCTGACTGGTCACCGGTACTGCCTCTTTCATTCCTCCGGTCTGATAATCACGGTACCGGTATTCGGACTTTCGCGTATCTTCCTTTAAGCTAATCCATTTCGCTCCTTCCCAGTTTTGATCCCCCATCAAGCCCATTTGAAAATTTTGGATTGAAGACCAAGCACTGGAGTTTCCATTTTCATCCCAGATCCTCACTTTCCACCAGTATTTTTGCTCCGCTTCAAGCTTTTTTCCCCGATAAGTTACATCAACCGATTGAGCTCCTGAAATTTTACCAGAATCCCACATATCAGCTACCCCCTCGGATAAGTACCTCTTCTCCGATGCTACCAAAACCTGAAAAGCAGTTTGCGCCCGGTCATACCCCCTTGCATCCATAATCCATGTAAAACGCGGCTGCTCGCTTTCGATACTGATAGGATGGGAAAGGGAATTGCAAGTAAGTGTTTCAAATTCCAGTGACTGTGCCATCAATTGGAACGGTATCCAACTAACAAGAAATACAAGCAGAAATTTTATATTTTTCATAAGTAAGCCTCCTTATTTTATATGATCCTTATTCGTAACACACCTACACCAATGAGATTTAAAAAAAGCGCCCACCAAAAACCTTCTGGTGGACGCCCTAACCCTATTACCACTAAATAATAAACCCCGTTTTTGCACTCGCAAAAGCTTATTACCCTATATCATTTAATAAACAAACCATTAAGAAAAAGAATGATATCTTTAAAACCCATTCTAAAAACGATATCCATTCCTTATTCCAATTCTTCCTTGGTTATTTTATCAAAAGATCATAAACAATATTACCCATTTTGAGGATAAAGACC
>NZ_BAAHAP010000060.1:0-20626 GCF_054777495.1 Echinicola sediminis
GTATTAAACCTGCAAAAATACGTGTTATAAAAGGCAATTTTTTGCCCATATCTGAAGTAAAATTCAGCACATAAAAACCTTAAAGTACAATTTGTAATATTTATTATTCAAAAATAGACGATCAATATGTTTCCTTAACAATAACGGTTATTTAATTTTTTTACGAATCCATCAAATTCCCTTTTGATTTATTAACAAAACCAAAAAATAAGAACACTTATTTGCTTTACCTCCAACATTTTTGGACCACGTAACGCGCAACAGAGTATATAATACCAAGTCCACTGCTTTTCAGCACCCCAAAAAATCCATCACCGCTACTATCAGGAACAAGCAAAAACGCTACCAATCAAAAAAGCCACCCCTATACTGGAGTGGCTTTAAGCCGTTCTTAATTTATCCAATCACATCATCCGCTAATCCACATCCCACCAAAGTTTGGAATTCAAGACATCACCATTTTCCAAGCCACTTACAGCCTGACTCCTATTAGCTCCATTCAACGTCCTCTCGAAATCAGGGTATTGTAACCTAAAAGGGATATCCGTAAGCCCTTCAACGAGGGAGGTGAATGTATAATCGATCGTAGTACCTGCCACGGGTGTAACACTGAATTCTGTACCGGGCATGATCAAGGTATGGGGATAACCTGTACGCCTATATTCCTGCCATGCCGTATGCGCATCCATATAGAGGGCGATATACTTCTGGGTCAGCACAGTCTCTTCATTTGCCGCAGGCAGGGCCGCAATATAGGCATCAATTTCCGCAGCGGGGACACCCCACCTTTGCATGGATGCCCTCACTCCATTTTCGTAATGGGTCTGATCCCAGCCATTTAGCTCACTGAGGATAAATGACACCTCCGCAAACTCCATAAGCGACTGCGTGTAATCCGGCAAATTAACAATACTGCTACCCGGAAGGCTCTCCCAAGTAAACACTTGCGCTTCCGCGGAACTTTCATTCACGGGCATGCCCACAAAGTTACCGTCACTGTTCCTCTGTGCATACACACTCAACCGAGGATCCATTATCCCATTAAAAGGATTACTGGTAATATCTGCCCCGGCGTGATCAACCAGATTATTCCCTAACAGCAGTTGGCAGAAAGGGTGCGAAATGGCAAAATCCTTTCTATTGTTCACATTAAAGGCCCGATAAAACGGAGACGCGTTAACATCAGCAGACTCATAGAGAAATCCTGCATTATCATCGTTAGAAGTAAATACCCCTTTGGTAAGCGCGTCAGAAATATGGGAATCCCCTAAGGACGCATTGACCTCCCTCACTTTTAGGGCCACCCTTAAACGCAGGGAATTCGCAAACTTCTTCCAGAGCTCCATTTGATTGGCCTCTCCTCCATAAATATTATCTGCCACTACTCCAAGGGCGTCCACATCAATCATGGCTTCCGCTTCTTCCAATTCATTCAGAATATCCTCGTAAATTTTGTCTTGGGAAGCATAAACCGGGGAAAGGATTTCCTCTTCGGCATCAGCCACCTTCAAGGCCTGGAAATCAGGATCATCAGAACCGAAGGAATAATAAGGGATATCCCCCCAAGTATCGGCCATGATATTAAAGGTCCAGGCCATCAATATCCTGGCCACCGCTATCTGGTTTTCATTTGCCCCATATTGGCTGTTTTCCACCCTTTTCGCTTCATTGGAATTAAAATAGATGACCTTCCTGATATTCTCCAGATTCCTGTAGAAATCCTCCCAGGTCTCCCTTTGGGACTCCCTGTACACATACCTGTCCTCATCAGCATACTCGGATTGGGTCCAATATTGCATGGTCACCAAAGTAAACCGCCCCTGAAACCATTCATCATAGAAGTCATCCATCATCTTTTTGGTCGCATCATTCAACAGGCCTGAGGTAGGCGGATTGTTTACCTCATTTGGATTTTCGTTATAATCAAGATCACAGGAAACCATTGCCATGATCAATCCAAGTGCGATTATTTTTATTTTAATGCTTTTCATATCAATAAGCGTTTAGAGTCCAAGATCAACTTTGAATCCGAAAGTCCTTGAGGTCGGCATAAATGCCCCTTCAATCCCCTGGACATTTCCGGAACCATTTACGGCGATTTCCGGATCCAGCCCTTCATAATCCAAGCCAAAAGTCCAAAGGTTTCTGCCATAAGCTGACACACGCAAACTTCTGATAAAGTCATTATTTCTCATGTTGAAGGTATACCCAAGCGCCAATTCCCTGAGCTTGATATAATCCGCGTCAAACACACTTTGGGCACTAGGCATTCCAAAGCCATGATAATGCCTTGCCGCCCAACCTTGCCCTGAGACATAAGTTTCATTGGGTGCGGTATTGGACACGGTATAGGTTCCGTCTTCATTGAACTCCACATCACCGGTCACTCCATCCAGCCTGATACCTCCCCCTTCAGAAACAGGAGAACGTATTTCATTGCCCATGTCATTTACTGCCGCCGTAGGTCCCCAAAGCCCTGCATAATGCCCCCACATATGGGACACAGAATAAAACTTACCGCCTTTCTGAATGTCAAACAGCATGCTCAGGTCAAAACCTGCATAAGTAAGGTAATTTCGGATTCCCATATTATAATCCGGCATCACAGAACCCAAAGGCACCAAATTGGGCGTCCTCGCCCAATAACCATTGGCCTGAACCACTCGGTTACCCTGACTGTCATAGAGGTAATCATAGCCCCATAACTGACCGTAACGCTCGCCTATGGAAGCCCTTAGCGTAACCCCATCAAATGGTGCGCTACCAATATCCATCGCCTCAATACCCTCAAGGATATCCACCACTTCGTTATTGATCCTGGTATAATTCACCGTGATATCCCAGCCAAATTTACTGGTCCTGATAGGCGTACCTCTCAGTGTTACCTCAATACCCTTGTTCACAATCTCACCGGCATTGATAAATTTGGCCTCATACCCAGAGGACCTGGACAACTCCAGCGGGATAATCTGATCCGTTGTTACATTTTTAAAATAGGTAACATCAAAGCCTGCGCGGTTATTGAAGATATTGGCTTCCAAGCCCACTTCCCAAGTATCGGTATTTTCCGGCTTCAGCCCACTGTTCAACAGTTCCTCAGGGGCATACACTCTCGGCAGCCCTTGAAAAGTACCGTCCTCATTGAACTTATAGGTGGTCAACACCCGATATGGGTCAGTGTCCTTAGATACCCTGGCAGCACCCATCCGCACCTTACCATAGCTCAGCCATGGTATATCCAAAGGCTCTGAGAATAAGAAGCTGACCGATGCTGAAGGATAAAAGTAGGAATTGTTGTTTTCTGGAAGCGTAGTGGACCAGTCATTCCGAGCGGTAAGGTCCAAATAAAGCATGTCCTTAAATCCCAAACTTGCCGTGGCGAATAAACTGTTTATTCCTTTTCTCGTCGTCTCATCATTTACAAGTACTGCACCGGCTGAGTTGAGCAGACTGTAAAGCTTAGGAACCACAAGCCCTCCTGAGGACTCGCCTCTATTGAGATTTAACTTCTGCCTCATTTGGTTCCCCCCGACCAGCGCACTTAAGTGCAGGAATTCCGAAAGCTGTTTATCATAACCCAAGGTAAGCTCATAATTGTATTCATAGTTATTCCTAACCGCCTCATAATAATAGGACTGGGCCTGAGAGCCTACCGCTACGCGTTCCCTGCTATAGAATGAGAAAACATCCCCACTGATTCGACCGCCTAAGTTAAGACCATCTATAATCTCATACTTCAAGCCTATATTCCCGTAGATACGGTCTCGCTCATCATCATTATAATTCTCATATGCTGCCCAATGGTGGTTATCGGAATAGTGCGGTGTGGGATCATCCCAAGCATTCCTGTTCCAGGACCGCTGGGTACCATCATTGTTCAGGTATTTTTTAGAGCGCTCATAATCTATCTGTCGCTGAGTCCACTGGAATAATATCTGGCCTAGCGGACTGCCGTAGGCTTGGTCAGATGCGGGATAGCCCAATAAAGGCCTGCCCACTGTCTTGGTCCTTATAAAATTCAAGGAGGAAGTTGCAGTAAGCTTATCCATCACTTTTGTATTTCCATTTAAGGAGAAACTGTTCTTGGTAAGCTCTGAACCTGGGAGAGTTCCCGTTGATTTGGTATTGGTATACCCGAACCTCACTCCCGAGTTGGCAGTAGTACTTGAAATGGACACTGAGTTCACATAAGAAACTCCCGTTTCAAAAAATTGCCTAACATCATTTTCAGGGGCTACCCAAGGCCTGGGGTTCAGGTAATCCTCAGGGTAATCTTCACTAAAAGCATCCCAATGTAATACTGAAATAGTTGGATCATACCGTGGTCCCCAGCTTTCATCAATACCATACTGGACCACTTTATAATCTGTCCCGTTGATATTGGCAATGGCAAACCCATCTACACCACCGTCTTCATCGCTTATGATGGCACCGCCACCATACTTCCTCTGAAGGTCCGGCATCAGGTAGACACTCTCAAAGTTCACCGATGAACTTAGGTTAACGGCAAAGGACTCTTTGCCTGGAGCGCCTTTCTTAGTCGTGATAACGATCACACCATTGGCCGCTCTCGAACCGTACAAAGCTGCCGCTGTACCTTTAAGCACGGAAATACTCTCAATGTCGTTGGGGTTAATATCATTGAGCATGTTTCCGTAATCGTAGCCGCCGCTACCTTCCTGCACCTCCTCACTGTTGAAATTGGAGTTACTGACCGGCAAACCATCGATGACGATAAGGGGCTGGTTTTCTCCAAAAAATGAACTGGCTCCCCGTATGGTGATCCGCTTGGACCCTCCGATATTGGTACTGGAATTTAGCTGAACACCGGACACCCGTCCCGCCAAGGAACTCAGTGCATCCGTCTGCTGCACTTTATTCAGTTCTTCCGACTTAACCTCCTGTACAGAATACCCTAGAGAAGCTTTTTCCCGGGTAATACCCATAGCTGTCACGACCACTTCTGTCAACTCCTTCGCATCCGTAGCCATACTGACATCTATTACCGTCCGACCTCCTATGGCCACTTCTTGGGTGGTCATCCCTATAAATGAAAAGATCAGCACTTCACCTCCAGATGGTACTCCCAAGGAATACATACCATCCAAGTCTGTAACGGCACCTGTAGAGGTACCCTTCACCAGAACGCTTACACCAGGGATCGGTTCTCCGCTATCAGCTGAAGTAACCGTCCCTTTTACTGATACAGTCTGGGCAAAGGAAAATTGCCAGATCATGCACAGCAAGAGGGCTAGTTGTACACTTTTTTTCATATGCGGTTGATTTGATTTTGGCCTAAAGTGTAAATCAGCCTGCCAAAAAATATGTTAGTTTTTCAGCATTTCGACAACACCTTAAAAACCCGTTCAACTTATTGACTTTCAGCAATTTAAAAATTTTAAGCAAATATCAAAAAGAAATTATCCTTTTTCAACAATATTTTGAACATTACAAACAATAGTTTAAGAAAGCAAAACAACTATTTTCAAAATAAAAAGCTAAGAATAATGTATTTAGCATTTTTTTAACCTAAATAGAGAAGTATTTCCATTAAAAATACTTTTCAAAAACAAAATCAAAACCTAATCATTGACTATTTTTCAAAAAATTTATTCATCATAAAAAAGCACAAAACTAAAATATCGAAACAATATTTCGAATTTAAAAAAAAATAAAACCATATTGCCCCACCACAGAATTCGATAAATCCAGCCTCCATGCTCACCAACACAAACCACCATAAATGAAAGTTTTTCTTCTCAAAAGAAAACATAATTGACCTTTCATGATTTCGCCTCCTCCTACCTACCCTCCTTTGCACAAAAAGATAAATACAAAAAAATACCCTCTTAATCCAAAAACAAGGGGTCAAGCAAAGATAGCCCAACCCCAAATAAAAAGATTCAACGAATACCTGGTCAAAACTCCAACTTATACGCCACCACTTTATTCTTTTTGAAGGTCGGCACCAACACGAGCTGCTCCTCATCCAAATATCCAATATCGGCCGTATTTGATCCCGCATCTTTCGTATCCAACAGCTTCACCTCTCCTCCTTCATGAACCATCCATATTTCACCTATCCATCTACTTGCCAAATACTCCCCATCACCAAGAATAATGAGCCCGTCCCCTCCGGTAACCACATTATTGACAATTTCAGCCTCTCCTTCTGTTGAATACATTTTCAAACCCTCACCATCAAGACCATACAGCACGCCCTCTCCGGAAACCCTCACACCGTTAATTCCTTCCTGCCCTTCGGCAAGGGTATGGATTTCTCCACCCTCAAGAAAATGGATTTTACCGGTAGCCATATCTGAAAAATACACCTTACCATTGTACACATCTACATCATTTAAAAAACCGGCCCCTTCCACCGGGTAGGTTTTTGACACCGAAGCAGAAGCCACATCCACCTCCACAAGCTGATCGATATCGGTCACAAATAATTTACCCTCTATTAAACCCATGCCCTTTGGAGCATCAAGCCCTTTCAACCATTCCTTTTCGACAATCTGACCGTCTTTGGAGATAATGGAAATAAAACCATTCCCATCCTTTCCTTTGGGATCCCCGTCGATATTGGACACATAGATGGTACCGGTGGCCTCATCCACCAAAACAGACTCACAAGTGGTCAGCTCTTCGGTCGTCTCCCAAAGCTTGACCAAAGAGGGCCCCTGCTCCATTTCATCCTCCACGTCCAGTTGATCCATTTCCTCCATGGCCTGCTCCTCACCCCCTGACTTCTTGGGCCCACATTGCCAAAAAAGCAAAGGCGCTGCCACTAGCAAAGCAATAATTTTGTTTGTTGTTTTCATAAGTTTATGTGTTTGGTTTATGGTAATGTTGAAATTCTAACTTTATAAAATTCCTCCGGCAGGATATTACTTTTAAGTCCATTCATTTAATCGACACAGCCCTACCAAAGTCAGCCCGCCATCCTGAGCGGAGCTGCAGCCTATTTTTCCAATAAATACCAACCGTTGGGATCTACCACAATCATGTCATCACTCTTGAGCCTTACTGGTGTTTTTGAAACCTGAACCAGCTCCAATCCCTCAGAAGTCTGGATCTCTATCGGCAAACTCAAGTTAGCCTTTCTGAAAAACACCTCATATTTTTTTCGCCCTTTACTTTTTATCTTCACTTCAGGCACATCGGCACTGTACAGATACACTTCAAAAAATGACGATAGCTCCCTCTCTGTATAATCCTCCACAAAAGCTATAAAATCACCTGTCCTCACCCGGTTATTGTAGCTGAAAGCCTCATTGCCCACAAAGTCCTTCAGCATCGGGAAGAATACATCGTCTCCCAACAAAAAACGCAGCGAATGCAGCACAATCGCCCCTTTGGTATAGATGTCAGGATGATAGGCTTCCGCAGCACTGGCATTCTCCTCCAACACCAATGGCTTTTCATTCTTCACATTTCGGGCCAGCTGCCTTACCCTTTCCTGGTACGCCTCTTCCCCGCCATGTTCTAAATAATAAAGTAAATCACCGTAGGAACAAAAGCCCTCATGCATCCAAAAATCAGCCCAGTCCTTTACCGAAAGCTTATTCCCCCACCATTCATGCCCCAGCTCATGGTAGAGCAACCAATCAAACGGCTTCCCTCCCACTTCCTGAAACTGGAAATTATTCCCATAAGCATTAATGGTCTGATGCTCCATGCCCAGATAGGGGGTTTCTACCACCGCAATTTTATCATCCCCAAACGGGAAAGCTCCGAAAAACTTTTCCTGGGTCCTCACGCTAGTCTCCAGCACATCCATCAAACTGCTGGCCTTTACCCTGTTCTCTTCCAGTACATAGACTTTCATCGGAACCTCCTGCCCACTCACTGAAGTAAAACTTTGCCCCTTCTCATAAAGCCTGCCCATGGTAAAATTGATATTATAATTATTGACAGGATAGGCCGTCGCCCAATGGAAATAATTATACCCTAGTCCTGAGGCCTGATTGAGCAAGCGGCCATTGGCTGCCACAAAATAAGGAAAAGGGGCCTTAATGTAAAGGTCCACTCCGTTGGTGGCCTCGCTGGCAGGATGGTCCAGGCAAGGCATAAAAATCTTAGCCCCTTCATGCTGACAGGAAAGCCCCACCCAGTGGTTTCCATTCCCGTCTTCCTCCCAAGTAAATCCCCCTGACCAAGGGGGATTTTCCGCTACCGGTGGTTTTCCCCTGTAATACACCTTGACCCTTTTGGCGGCCCCCGTCAAGTAGATATCCAATAAATCATCGTGATGGCTGAATGCCACCTCCTCCCCTTCTGCCTCTACCTTCCATACCCGGTAGTTCATGATCAGGTCCAGACGAAGAGTATCCAATTCCCCTATGGGCTCAAAAAGCATCTCCATGCTCGCATTGATTCCCTTGATGGCGGGCAAAATCTCTACCTCCAGTGAATAATGCCTTACTTCGAATTTTTTCTGCAAGGGATCCATTTCACCTCCCCAGGTCCAATGCGGATCCCCTTGCGCCATCACCTGACCTGACACGGCCCCAACCAAAAACAATGCCCATAAAAATCTTCTCATCATTACTTATTCCAATTTTATAAAATCACTATGATGTTAAACAAACTTAGAAAACAACTGTTTTAATTTCACCTTAAAACTCAAAAACTAATCGTAAAAACACCCTAAATACCCTTGATCTTCAAAAAAAAGAAAAGCTATTCCTCGCATCGTTTTACAAAATCAACACCCCCCAACTTAAAACCCTTCGTGCCTTAAAGTGTTTTTTAATTACCCTCCAAATTCACTAATTTAAGATTTAGAGAGAGCGCTATCAATAACCCAAACCGATTCCTTGACAAATAAACCATTGCCATAACCCATCATGTCCATCCAACCACAAAAAATAAGATCCCTCTGCAGGCTGGCATTTCTGTGTATTGGCTTCTCTTTATTATCCATCAATTTGTGCTTCTCCGCTCCTTTATCCCTAAAGGACAGCAGTAGCAACAGCCCTGTCCTCAAGCACATTTTCATAAAAGATTACGGAAAAAGCAAGTCCTCTCTGGAAACCGGCAATTGGGCCCTTAGAGAAACCAAGAAGGACACCTCCTGGCTAAAAGTGGGAGGAGCCTTGAGGCTCAACGCCCTCTACGCTTTTTATGAAGGCCAGACCTTTCCATTAGGTACATTTTCTAGGAACGAATGGACTTGGGACACTTGGAGGATCAATGTTGACTCGTACAGTGAGGGACTGCAGCTTTCCTTTGAGTACCGGTTTTATCCCACCTTTAATGCCCATTTCGTCAAATACGGATGGATAGGCTACAGGTTCAATGAGCAATGGAACCTTCAAATGGGGATCACACAAGTCCCGTTTGGTTTGCTTACCTACGCATCCCATAGCTGGTGGTTCCAGGCCCCTTACTACCTGGGACTGGAAGACGACCACCAGATGGGCTTTAACCTGACCCATACGTTTGATGAGTGGACGTTCAACTTTGCCTACTTCCCACTGTCGGAGCCCCGTGGCACCAGCGACCCTGCCTTTGGCCCCTACTCCAGCGCAAGGTATTCCTATGACGTGGTAGCCGTGGAAGGCAATGCCAACATTGAAAGAAACCAGCTCAACTTCCGAACATCCAAAAAACTGGGCACTACAGAAGTTGGGATTTCGCTCCAATGGCTGGAGATCTTTAACCAAAGCACCCAAAACAAGGGCCAACAGCAGGCTGCTGCCATTCATGCTGAATGGGAACAAGGCCGCTGGAACCTTAAATCAGAAATCCTTTATTATAACTACCACAAGGTAAGAGACGACTCGAGCGTATTGCTCAATAGCGTTCAAATGGGCGGATATGGATTCGGCACCTATGATGTCGCCTCAGAAGCTGTCCTGTACCTTGTTGGATTGGCCTATGACATCCCTGTACAATGGGGCCCGATATCAAACATTCAAATCTACAATGACTATAGCTATATGCACAAACCTGGAAAAATCTCCTTGGGCAACCAGCTGCATTCCTTTCAAAAATCTCAACAAAACGTCCTGGGCGCTTTAATCAGTGCAGGAAAAATATACACCTACGTGGATATTGCCTCGGGCTACAACCATCCCTGGATCAGTGATTCCTTCGGAGGAAGCGCCATGGGTGCCGGCAGGGGAGCCCAATACGACCAGCCGGTATCGGCCACAAACCCAATCGATCAAAACCCTGAATGGAACACAAGGGTTAACATTAACCTGGGGTATTATTTCTAAAAACTAAACAACATGTTAAAAAAATATTTCGACGTTCATGCACCCGTATTTTGGCCAGCCACGATCCTGATCATAGCATTCATCACGATTACTTTGATCATCGGGGCACCGATGGAAA
This sequence comes from Echinicola sediminis, assembly GCF_054777495.1. NCBI lineage: Bacteria > Pseudomonadati > Bacteroidota > Cytophagia > Cytophagales > Cyclobacteriaceae > Echinicola > Echinicola sediminis. Next base: position 10,348 of record NZ_BAAHAP010000060.1, read on the forward strand.
AGGTTTTTGAAGACATCCAGCTCTTTATCACAGACAAAACAGGCTGGCTATTCATCATCTCCATCAATGTTTTTATCGTTTTCTGCTTTTTTCTGGGCTTCAGTAAATATGGCAACATCAAATTGGGAGGAAAAAATGCTGAGACCGAATTCTCCACCCCAGCCTGGTTTGCCATGCTCTTCAGTGCCGGCATGGGCATAGGCCTGCTGTTTTGGGGTGTGGCCGAGCCGGTTTCCCATTATGCAAAACCTCCCTATGGAGAACCTTACAGCATTGCCTCTGCAGAAAGGGCCATGAACCTCACCTTTCTGCACTGGGGCTTCCACGCTTGGGCAATATACGCCATCGTTGCCCTTTCCCTGGCCTTCTTTACCTATAATAAAAAGCTGCCTTTGACCATCAGATCGGTTTTCTATCCCATCTTGGGAGACAGAATCCATAGTTGGATCGGGGATGTCATCGATGTCATGGCTGTCCTCGCTACACTTTTTGGACTGGCCACCTCCCTGGGCCTGGGCGTAAAGCAAATCAACGGGGGGCTCTCCTACCTATTTGACCTGCCCATCAACACCACGGTACAGGTATTGTTGATTTCCGGAATCACCATCATCGCCACCATCAGTGTATTTTCCGGAATTGACAAAGGGGTAAAATTCCTAAGTGAATGGAACATCCGCATCGCCGGGATATTGCTCATCTTTGTCCTTCTGGTCGGCCCCTCCCTCTTTATTTTCCGTTCCCTGATTCAAAACCTGGGCAATTATATCAACGAAATCATTCAGGTATCCTCTTGGACAGAAGCCTACCGGGACAACGGCTGGCAGGGGGACTGGACGATTTTCTACTGGGCCTGGTGGGTATCCTGGTCTCCTTTTGTGGGCATGTTCATCGCCCGTGTCTCCAAAGGCCGAACCATCAGGGAATTCATTTTCGGCGTACTATTGATCCCGTCCCTATTGACCTTTTTGTGGCTGACAGCCATGGGCGGGAGCGCCATCTACCTGGACATGCAGCAAGAAGGGCATGGCCTTGCCAACGACATCATCGCCAATGAAGCCACCGCCTTATTTGTATTCATGAATGAATTTCCGCTCCAGAGCATCGGATCCATGGTGGGAGTATTATTGGTGGTCAGCTTTTTTGTCACCTCATCTGACTCCGGCTCACTGGTAATTGACAGTATCACCGCGGGGGGCAAGCTGGACGCCCCGGTCGGCCAACGTATTTTTTGGGCCCTGGCAGAAGGGACCGTTGCAGCCGTTTTATTGATCGGAGGGGGGCTATCCGCTTTACAAACCGCCGCCATTACCACAGGACTACCCTTTCTGGTCATCCTCATCATCATGGCTTTCAGCCTTTACAAAGGCCTGCAAAAAGAATATGCCAGAAGCGAAACCTTAAAAAAGGAGCAGGACAAAGAATCCTACGAAAGAATCCTCAACCAAGTGGTGCAAAAAAACCTCAAAAAAAAGAATGAGCCATGAAATCATTTAAAAACATTGCCCTTTGCGCAGATCTTACCGAAATGGACGACCTCCTTTTCAACTATATTAAACAACTGGACAAAAGCTTTGATTTTGAAAACCTAACGGTAGTTCACCTTATTGAAATCGAGGAAATCCCTGAAGAGCTCAACCATCTCATCCCTGACCTGGGCAAATCCATCGAAGAAGTGATCGAATCCGAGCTGAGAGAGATGGCAGGCAGATATTTCGGAGAGGAAAACCAAAATATAAAGTTCCATGTGCAGCCGGGAGGGGATGTGGAAGCCTTTTCTGACTATTTTGACAAGGAGCAGTTTGAGCTGATCATATTAGGAAAAAAGAACAGTTACCTGGGCTCGGGTATCTTGAGCGCCAAATTGGCCCGGCTCACCAATTGCAATATCCTGTTTGTCCCTGAAACGGCACAGGCATCTATCAACACCATTACCTTGGCCATAGATTTTAGCCACTACACAGACAAGATCATCCCCATAGCCAAAAGGCTGGCCCAGGCCACAGAAAGCAAACTGAGCCCCATCCATGTGCTGAAAATCGGCATCCAATATTTTCCGTACATCAAAAACTACCATAAGCTGAGTGAAGAACTGGAGGCCAATGCCCTGCACCGTTTCAAAAAACTGCAGCAAAAATACGGGCTAAAAGAAGCCATCACCCTCATCAAGGACAATGCCCATAACATCAGCAAGCTGATCTATAACCATGCCCTGAGGGACTCTTCCCACCTGATCATCGTGGGCAACAAAGGCAAAAAAGACAAAGGGGATTTACTTATTGGGAGTGTTACCGAGCAATTGATTGCCCATGACAAAAACCTCCCGGTCTTGATCGTCAAAAAATAAGCTTTGTAAAAAACTAAAGGCCAATTGAAATGTCACTTCGACCTACCTGGATCTACTTTTTCCAAAAAAGCAGCCTTGGATCAGTCGAAATGACATTTTGGTAACTTATGCTCACTCTTCTTCCTGAACATTATAACTATCGATCTGCTCCATTACCCAGTCATGGTATTTTTGCTTCCGGTAATCCTTCCACTTGTCTTTATAGGACTTTGATTCCTCGATCAAAAAGGTAAAGCGCTCCATGGCCTTACTTTTGGTAAGTGAATCGTACAGATCCTCCTGAAAAGATTTATTATCGACAAACTGCTCGGTGAACTGCTCCATAATGAGGGATTCCTGTGCGGGCTCCATCTTGATAAATTCCGCGAAATTCATCGGATCAGCATCGATCTCATCCAACAAATCCTCTTCTTCTACCGTCAGGTTTTCATTAAAATTCTCCTCTTCATCCGGAAGGTGATGGATCAGTTTCTTGTCTTCCTGGTAATAACACACCTTTCCTTTCAGCAAATAATTTGCGATGGTTTCAATTTCTTTTTTTGATAAGGTAAGCATTGCTTTGTTTATAAAACTAAAATTGGAAGAAAAATAAGGAACCTCGTTCTAAAATCAAATAACAGTTTTTTTTTTCGAGAAAAAAATTAATGCAGTCTACCTGTCACTCCTCTAAAATACTCATGCGAAAACTGAAAAAGGAAGCCTTATGGCTGGATGAGCGAACGTCAAGTTCAATCAAGGATGAATTGAAACCTACTGCTGTCTTTTGACTTTGTGGAGATAAAGAGAAATTGGTCAATACAGTTTCAACCTGTTCTCAGCTCACTTGCTTGCCCTGCCCTTTGCAGCGAAGGGAGCAAACCATTTTAGACAATAGCACCATAAAATTTTAAACTCAAAAAAAAAGGATACCGTTTCCAGTATCCTTTGTAGTAGCGGGAACAGGACTGTTTTAATTAACTGAATTACAGACAATTAAACGCAAAAGGGGACAATTGAGGGGACAGGTTCATTTTGCTTTTCCAATTTTAAATTGATTTGAATCGTATCATTTAAAAGCGGCTCTAATTACCAAACAAACCCGTTTTTCGATTCGAATTTTTGAATGATCTTTTTTCTTTTTGATGTAAAAAGCAGAAAATCGACCTATTTAAAGATTGACAAATTTCAGAAAACGAACCTTTAATTTAGAATTGAATTCATTTGCCTGATTTTGAATATCATTTCCACCTCGTAATATTCGTACGGTACTAGAGGTACGAGCCGTACGAGGGGTACGAATCCTGCTGCAAATGTTTTAAAGAGAATAAAAACACTTACTTTTTCTTGCTTGCTATCCAGTTCGTAAAGTTAGTCTACCTTGATGGACTATTAAACGACGCCATAATATGCACTTTATGAACCGAGAGGTTCACAGCTTGTCAAACATACTTACAGAATATAGCCCTGGTGAGGTTTAGGGGCGAGATTCCCCTTTGCCTACTCGATTATCAACTGGCACTCCTATCAATTCGTAATTAGTGCTTCTTCCTCCTGCTGCTTCTTTTTGCAAGATCCCTTTCTCAATAAGGTCGTTAATATCCCTAACTGCTGAATCTTTAGAGCACTTTGCAATCTTTGCCCATTTGGACGAGGTTAATTTCCCGTCAAATCCATCCATTAGCCTATTCAACAATTTTCTTTGTCGGTCATTTATTGGAGTATCTATGTGCTTCCGCCAAAAAGCAGCTTTGAACAAGACTTTTAAAAGTATTAAATCCATGAACCTTAAAGCGTTACAGAATTGCTTCCCTATTTTACACCGGAACTTTCAACATCAATTAATCACTTCACCTCAACGATGATTCTTTTGTAACTAGTTAATTTTGGTGAGCCATTATCAGTCACTTCGCAGATGATATGGGTGGTCTTGCCGGAGGAATCACTTGGAAGATCAATTATAATATGATTGGAGTCACTATTCTGGATCTTTATCTCACCTTTATAAGTACTTGCCTCAGGTATAATCCACCATTTGAAACTCAGCTCATCGCCTTCTGGATCGTAAGATCTGGATGCATCTAACTTTATAGTTTGGCGTTTCTTTGCCTTCACTCTTAGCAACTCTATGCCCTCCATTTTATTTATTACCACAATTGGGTTGCGGTTTCCTTTCCCTTCACTTGCCCAGTCCATTCTGGCAGCGAAATTGTTATAGATTGCAGGGTAGAAGTAGCTTTCGTATTTCCTGGATATTTCAGCTTCCGGTGCTTGAAAGTTAGTAAAAGCTTTTGTTTCCTGATCTTCACTAATTCCCTTTTCGAAATATCCTCCCCAACCTACTTGGGAAGGAACCATTGGGTTGTTCAAACCATTTGGCATCAGATGTAAAAAGGCAGGTGTATCACCTTCTACGCCGTATTTATATTTGGGATAGACTTTACCCAGATTTCCATGAGTCTGTATATCCACTTCATATTTTTCCCAATTACTTTTACCTGTTCCATTCTGATATTTCCAGGCAGATTCATCCCAGATAAAGAGTAAATCATCAGAAAACTCCCTTCTCATCCATTGGTGTGAGCTAATCGCAAAATCAGTTTTTTGATCTCTATCCTGATCGGTGATCGCATAGGTTGGGATTTTTTGAAGAAATGTCCTCAGTTCTGATTCTGATCTTGTTTGCTGCACTTTCCAGATAGCTTGGGCTAAGGTATTTCCTCCACCCCAAACGGTAATCCAAAGAGGGCGCTGATCCGACTCATCTGCAAGCTCGATGATCAATTCACTTCCTTCCGAATTGTTGTCCGCTCCAATAAATTGCTGACCTCGGTTTTTGCTGCCAAATACAGTAATGCTTCGTAAATAGTCCGGACTTGGCCAGTAACCTATGCTTTGATTTGATTCATCGGCAAGAAAGCCTTGTTGATTTGATCGCTTCATCAAGTTTGGAAGGTCCTTTTCATAAGCGTCTATTGCATCATGGATCAAGTCCATGAAATCATCTCGAGTTTTATCGAGACTCCAACCTGTAGTGAAAATCAAGCCCTCGATTTCATATAAATCTGCGTGGACCAGCAATCTGACTAAAGATTCACTATCATCGGTTTCCCAAGTGGAAACATCCGTCAATACAACAATTCTCGGCTTTGGTATAGCTTTCTTTTGATTTTGCTGGGCAAAAGCATAGCAGGAAATAATAGACCCAAAGAAAAGAGCGAGAATTGATTTTTTCATTAAACTAAAGGTATGACTCAACGAGCTAAGGCGCATTATAAATAATTTTGGGTTTGATTTATATGGTCCGGATTTTTTTACTTGATTGAATTCAAATAATCCTCCAACATGGTAAAACCTCCTTTAATAAGATTTCTATCAGCAGGATCTGAAGGATTAAGCCCATTTGCTATTTCCCATTGATCTGGCATCCCATCATGATCGGAGTCTTTAGGAGCCGGTAAACTCTTGAGTTCAGGCCATCCTCCTACATCGTTTTGGGAATCAATAATTCCTGATTTCTTTAAAGGATCGATCAAGGAGTGATCCTTTTTATAAGTTGCTCCTTCATACGTCGTAGATCCTCCTTTTGTCTCGTTGACTATCCTGATATCCACTTCATCTCGTTTTGGCAGGATAGCGCCGGCGTTTGCTAATACCAATTCAAAAGCTTCTTCGGCCTTTTGTTGGTTTATGGGCATGGCATCCCACGGTTCATTTAGCTTCACAAATTTTAAGTTTTCTTCCCCTCCTTGAGGCTGCACTCCGCCTTCCCAATTGTTGGCAGTCACTTTCTCATTGCCCATCATGACATTCTCAGCAATATACCATTTTCCAAAATCACTCGTAGTATCCCGCATATTAGGGTTGGCAAGTCTATGTCGAACTTCTCCCGTCTCGGTAGCGGGCCCTGGTTTATAGTAGTTTGCGACCATATTGATCGTCGAAAATGCAAACTTCGGATTATTTACCTGTTGGTTTTCTCCTCCATAAGTGCTGTTGTATCCCCAGTTATAGACCACATTATTTCTATAATCTGTAAAGCCAGACCCTGATGCCATTCTAGGGTTACGACTACCATGATGAGCGAAAAGATTATGGTGATAGCTACCGTAGTTGGATCCCCAAATTCCACCAAAACCATGAGCTCCTTTGATATGATTGGAATCATGCATGCTCTCCGAAATTATACTCCATTGTACAGTAATACTGTCGCAATGGTATATGGACATAGTTTCATCCACACTCCAGCTTGCAGAAATATGGTCTAAAATAATGTGTTTGGTATATCTACTTGAAACAGCATCTGTGTCCTCTCCGGATTCGTTACCGAGTCTTACTCTTATATACCGAATGATCACATGATCGGCATCGATCATCAGAGGAAATTTTTTGAGGCAAACCCCATCTCCAGGAGCTGTTTGACCAGCTATGGTGATATAGGGATTTTTGATTCGAAGTGGACTTTCCAATTCTATCGTGCCTGAAACTCTAAAGACGATTGTTCTGGGTCCATTAGCATCAACCGCAGCTCTCAAGCTGCCTTCACCGCTATCATTCAAATTTGTGACTTCATAGACCGCTCCTCCACGGCCACCTTTGGAAAATTTCCCATAGCCTTCTGCTGTGGGAAAGGCAATTTGTTGGGAAATAGCTGATGTGAACATAATCAGGTTCAAAATGGCTATAAATAAGATTCTTTGCATATTTTGGGAGTATTGTTATTTCTTTGAATTTTAATAGATTAAAATTATTTATCGAGCCATTTCCACCTTTCTGCCCAATCCATTAAAAACTCATTTCTATATTTTGAGATGGTCTTGGCGCCTTGCTGATCTTCGATAAAAAGAGTTTCATCTACTTTGTCACTATACCAATTTGCACCTACTTGGTAATCATCTGGTGAAGCATTTCCCGGCCAAGGAAAGCTGCTGGTGTAATTTCCTTCCAAACCGTCCAATTCAGAGATTACACTACTGGATTTATAATGCCCTTTTTCGGGTTTTTTAGACGAATATTTAATTCCATAAATACCATCACCCAAATAATATCCTGGCCAAGTCTGATTTTGAATCTCCATTTGGAACACAACTGAATCCTCGGGAACCTCAAGTTCAGGCCCTTCAAATCTCCACTCTATAGTTGCATAGGCTGCCACAGTATCTTCTAATGAACTTCCTCCTAGAAATACATTTCTTGAACTGCGATTGATCTTTCCAAAACTTCCACCCCAGCTTTTTCCGGTAGGTTCGTTTGGGTCACCGTTCATAAGATAAACCAGTGAAGGAGTGTCGCCCATTTTGATATTTCCATCATAATACTTGATAAAATCCTGGCCCATGGCTCCTCGACCATCAATGTAGTTTTTGTAAAAGGCATCTCCTTTTAGATCCTCTGGCGAATCCTCATCCATAAACCATCCTCTGTAGGTGGAATTTGCCTCTATCATCCAAAGGTCAGGATGATATTCAGCTATATAGGAATAGGCATTGATACTCCACTTTTTATTGGGGCCGCCTATCCAATACACTCTGATATTTTCTTTGATTTCGGGAGCATCATGAAGTGCCTGTGCAAGATCTTCAATCCCTCCCCAAACAAGTACCCATAGCGGTTGCTCACTTTCTTTTTTTGCACATTTTATAATCCATTCTGAACCTTCCGTAGGAGTAGTATAACCTCTAAAAGGTGCGGCATCTTTTCCCCCTTGCTTGGTAATGGATCTTAGGGATATTGGAGTTGGAAATTCTGGAGAATGTCTTTGGAGTTGAGTGTAATCTATTTCATATAGATCTATCATATTCTGAAAATCCTTGGTGCTGCCTTCTCCATAAGGTGATGAAATCAAGCCTTCGATCTGGAATTGATCTGCATACATCAATAGGTGAATCATCGATTGAAAATCATCGGGATCTGTTCCACCTATATCTGAGCTGATCAATACCCTTGGCCTAAGAACTTTTTTCTCATGCTCCCTGCAGCCAAATAAGGAAGCAAAAAACAGGATCACTATTAAACCTGATATACTTCGACTTTTCAATTTCATTCTTTGGGTTTACCTATTGACTCTTTGGTTGATATTTTAACCTAACTCATGAAATGTAAAATTATTCTCGTATTTACAGAAAAACTACCTACATTTCTGTATAAACCTATCAAAATCCTAGATGATAAATACTTTCGATGAAAGCCGAAATGAGTTTAAACCTTATGGATTGACTTGTGAGCTATGGTCTCCAAGCATAATGAGAAAGCCTGATAGGCACAATGAAATTGAAATAAACTATTTCCCGGAAATTGGCATTACTTATCTTATTCAAGGAAATAAAGTAGTTGTTCCACCTAAAAAACTGACTGTTTTTTGGGGGCTTATTCCCCATCAAATTATTGATTTCACTAATGATAAGCCATATTACGTCTGCACGGTACCATTCTCACTTTTTTTGGAATGGAAGCTTTCTGTTCCTTTTGTGGATAAGCTGCTGAAAGGTGACGTGCTATTTGAAGCTTCAAAGGAGCGTTCGAAGTACGATGAGTATCTTTTCAAAAACTGGCTGGCAGATATCAATGTAAATGAAGCTGCAGAAGTTGCGTTGCTCGAAATACATGCAAGATTGAGAAGAATGTCTACAGGCAATTTCTCCTCTGAAAAAAAGGAATACCCATCACTTCAATCCAATGAAATCAGTCAGGTTGAACGAATTGCTATTTTTATTGCTCAAAATTATTCGGATCCTATCAAAGTATCTTCAATTGGTCAGGCTGTGGGTTTGAATCCAGACCATGCTAATTCGATTTTCAAGAGGACATTTGGAAGTACGCTAAGCGAATACATCACCGAGGAAAGAATCTCTCATGCTCAGAGGAAGTTGGTAGCGACAGACAAAAGCATCACAGATATCGCGTTTGATTGTGGTTTCAATTCTATCAGTCGCTTTAATGCAGCTTTTCTGAAAATCAATGGGTGTACACCAAGAGAATTTAGGAAGAGGTATTTATTGAACAGATAACAATAAATCTTCCTATTAAAAAAAAAAAAGTAAGATGGGGACAAATAGATGAACAGGTTCAATTTGCTTTTACAATTTTAAATTGATTTGATACTCTTGATTTTGAACTTCTTCAATGTGGTTTTAAACTCCGCATAATCTTTTTTTGTATTTCTCTTTTTTAAACGATCTTTTTCCAAGTAACTCCTTAGTCTCCAAATCTGCTCTAGGCGGAAGAAGAGGTAGATTGTTATTAGCTTGATATTTATTGAAGCCGTTCATAACGAGAGTAACTTTTACACTTGAGTTTTTTTTCAGAGGTAAAAACACTGATTATTTACCCTTGTATTGACATGAAAGATAAGTTTTACTCTCGTTTTTGGTAACCACAACGCAGGCTTCAATACTTGCTTATGAATCTGGATGTTTTGGTAAAACACTGTCAGGTTTTTGATTGCTACAATGCTTCTCAAAGCTTATTGATCAATGGACGTTAAAAATATTGATAAGTTTTCAAAATGAAAACTTATCTTAGCCATTTTGTGTCACTTGTTTCAAGAGACATCAGCAATTGAATTGTGCACACAGTGTGTGCATTTTTCCGTCTTCTATTTTTCATACGGTACGAGGGGTACGGTTCCTGCAATGCTTTAAAGAAAATTTAAATGCTTGTTCATGCTTTTAACTCCATTCGTAAAGTTAGTCTACCTTGACGGACTATTAACCGACGGCATAATATGCGCCGAATGAACCAAAAGGTTCACAGCCTGTCAAATACACTTGCAGGAAATAGTCCTATGTGAGGTTTAGGGGTGGGTCCCCGTTGCCTACCCGATTACCAGCTGGCATTCCTATCAATTCGTAATTGGTGCTTCTTCCTCCTGCTGCTTCTTTTTGCAAGATCCCTTTCTCAATAAGGTCGTTAATATCCCTAACTGCTGAATCTTTAGAGCACTTTGCAATCTTTGCCCAT
>NZ_BAAHAP010000060.1:20636-33880 GCF_054777495.1 Echinicola sediminis
TCCATCCATTAGCCTATTCAACAATTTTCTTTGTCGCTCATTTATTGGAGTATCTATGTGCTTCCGCCAAAAATCCGCTTTGAACAGAACTTTTGAAAGTATTAAATCCGTGGACCTTAAAGCATTGACCAAACAGTTTAAAAACCAAACAATCCAATCAGTTATATCCAAATTCCCCTTTTGCGTTTTTTCCAATATCTCATAATACTGTTTTCTTTCCAACCGGATCTGGGCAGACATACTGTAAAAACGTTGGTTACTTTTATCAGCTTGCGCCAGGAGCATATCGGTCAATGCTCTTGTTATCCTTCCATTTCCATCTTCAAAAGGGTGGATGGTTACAAACCATAAATGGGCGATTGCTGCTTTAATTACCAGGTCCATTTTACTATTGTTGAACCAATCTAGAAATCGGGTCATTTCTTTTTCAATCAGATTGGAATCTGGTGCTTGAAAATGAACCCTTTCTTTCCCCATTGCCCCGGATACAACCTGCATGGGCCCGGTAGTATCTTTTCTCCAATCTGCTACGGTAATTTTGTACATCCCACTTCTTCCTGTGGGAAACAAAGCTGCATGCCAGTCAAAAAGCCTGTCAGCCGTTAATGGGTCAAAGCATCTTTGAGTAGCGTCAAGCATCATTTCTACTACTCCTTCTACACTTCTGTCAGCATCCACCGCTCCTGCTATTTCCATTCCCAATCTACGAGCAATTGATGAACGGACTTGGTCACGGTCAAGGAATTCGCCTTCTATCTCCGATGATTTTAATACATCAAGGGTCAATGTATCAAGTAGCGCCTCATTTCTCAAATCGAAACCTAATGTTTCCATTTTTCCAATAAGTCTACCCTGTAAATTTCTTGCCTCACTTAACAGGTCCAGGAAGTCATTACTGTTCCAGATAAATTCCGGCCAATTATCTTTTTGGTGTATAAAAGCTTTCATTCAATGCACTGTTTGCAACGAAAATAACCTTTATTCGACGCTAACCCAAATTAATCGTTGCCTATTTTGCATCAAATAGCGCCCTTATTAGTTGCACGGTCGTCTCTTTTGTTTTAACTAACGCTTTTTATGGTTGACCAAAAAGAAAAAATAGGCTTGAAATAGCAGTTTACAAATAACAGAACATTAACATTTGAAAAACTCATGCTAAAATTCTTGTTCTATTCAAATGGATTTGGAATACAGGTGAAAAGGGGGACAAAAAAAAAAGGGGACGAAAAGAGGGACAAATTTGAGTCATTTGGAATCAATTGGAATTGAATTGAATCAATTTCACCTAACAAGCTGCATTAACAACCCTATATAACACAAAAAGTTGAACGAAAAGGTTCAACTAATTGTTTAGTAGCGGGAACAGGACTCGAACCTGTGACCTTCGGGTTATGAGCCCGACGAGCTACCAACTGCTCCATCCCGCGATATATCTTTATATTTTCTATATCTTTTTCCTAAATTAAAGGCGATTTTGACTGCTTCAAAACCCTGTTTCCTTTATTGTGATACAAAGGTACGCAGAATTTGTGAAAAATCAAGTACCTTTGTAAAAAATTTAGTTAGATGTCCGAAAAAACACATAAAGCCGGTTTCGTAAATATCATCGGAAAACCCAATGTAGGCAAGTCCACTTTGATGAACATCCTTGTGGGAGAGCGACTTTCCATCATTTCTTCCAAAGCGCAGACCACACGTCACCGCATACTGGGCTTGATCAATGATGAAAATTACCAAATCGTATTTTCTGACACCCCGGGCATGCTCAAGCCCAAATACGAGCTGCACAAGAGCATGATGAGCTTTGTCAACCTCTCCCTGGAGGATGCGGATGTCATTGTCTTTGTGACCGATCTTTTTGAAACGGACAGCGAAATCGAAGAGGTCATAGAGAAAATCAACGCCTCAGGCACGCCCGTTCTATTGGTGATCAATAAAATCGACCTGTCAAAGGAAAACAAACTTGAGGAAGTCACCCAATACTGGACCGAACGGATCAAGGCGGCCACCATCATCCCCATCTCTGCCCTGGAAAACTTCAATACAGAAAGGATCCTGCAGGAAATACTGGAACGACTGCCCATCCATCCCCCTTATTACGACAAAGAGGAACTTACTGACCGGCCGGAACGTTTCTTCGCTTCGGAAATCATCCGGGAAAAGATCTTCACCAACTATAAAAAGGAAATCCCCTATAGTACTGAAGTATCGATCGACCAGTTTATCGAAGAGGACAACATCATCAAAATCCGCGCAATCATATTCGTGGAACGTTCCAGCCAAAAAGGCATTATCATTGGTGAGAAAGGCAAAGCCCTTAAAAAGGTCGGCACACAGGCAAGAGAAGCGCTGGAAGCTTTTTTTGACAAAAAGGTCTTCCTGGAGACCCATGTGAAGGTGGAAGACGACTGGAGAAAAAACAAAAACAAACTTAGAAAATTTGGTTACGACCAATAATAAAATACTCAGCAGAGAAAAGAAATGGCAAATATTGTAGCAATAGTAGGAAGGCCCAACGTAGGAAAATCCACTTTTTTCAACCGTCTTGTAGAGCAGCGCAAAGCAATAGAGGACAATGTCAGCGGGGTAACCCGTGACCGGCATTACGGACATGCTCAGTGGGGCGGCAAGTTCTTCTCGGTGATCGACACCGGAGGCTATGTCACCGGCTCCGACGATGTTTATGAAGCAGAAATACGCAAACAGGTCAAACTAGCCGTAGAGGAAGCCTCCGTCATCCTCTTTGTGGTGGACTGCATCGACGGCCTTACCGACCTGGATAAGGAGTTTGCCAACGAACTAAGAAGCACCCAAAAGCCCATTTACATCATTGCCAATAAAGCCGATACGCAGGAGCGGATGTTTATGGCCAATGAGTTTTACGAACTGGGTCTGGGAGAAGAAAAGATCTACCCTATTGCTGCGGTCAGCGGAAGCGGCACGGGAGACCTGCTGGACCAGCTTACCACCCACTTTGATGATGAAGGCATAGAAGACCCGGATGCAGGGATTCCAAAAATCGCCATTTTGGGAAGGCCCAATGTCGGCAAATCTTCTTTCCTTAACGCACTGCTGGGCACAGAACGCTCCATCGTCACCAATGAGGCCGGAACGACCAGGGACGCCATCAATACCCATTACACACTCTATGGTCAAAACTTCATTATCACCGACACCGCCGGTATCCGGAAAAAATCCAGGGTAAAGGAGGACATTGAATTTTATTCCGTCATGAGATCGCTCAGGACCTTGGAAGACTCCGATGTCATCATCGTCATGGTGGACGCGTCAAGGGGCCTCGAAGCCCAGGATGTCAACCTGATTTCCCTGGCCATCAAAAACAACAAAGGGGTCATGATCATGGTCAACAAATGGGACCTTATCGAAAAGGACCACAAGACCATGGACAAGTTCAAACAAAGCATGATGGAGAAACTGGGCGAACACAAATGGATCCCCATCATCTTCACCTCCATGCTCACCAAGCAGCGGATTTTCCAGGCCATAGAGCTGGCCGTGCAAGTACACGACAACAAAACCAGAAAAATCCCTACCTCTCAACTCAACGACAAAATACTTCCGGAGATCGAGCGGTACCCGCCACCGGCATGGAAAGGAAAATACATTAAGATCAAATATATCACGCAGCTGCCGACCAAAAATCCTGTGTTTGCCTTCTTCTGTAACCTGCCCCAATACCTCAAGGCTCCCTACACCAGGTACCTTGAAAACCGCATCAGAGAACACTTTGATTTCCAGGGGGTTCCTATAAAAATCAGCTACAAAAGAAAATAAAAAATATTTTTTGATAAAGTGCTTGAAAATATGATAAGCGGTAGTACATTTGCATGCTTATTATAAATCAAACACATGAAAAACGTAGTTGTTTTGTTTGCCCTTGCTGGTCTGGTATTGACCACATCTTGCGGCAAGAAAGAAGTTGAACAAACTGAAGAAGTGATCGAAACTCAAGTTGAAGAAACTGAAGAGACGATTGAAGAAGCAGTGGAAGAACTTGAAGAAGCAGTAGAAGAAGCCGGTGATTCGGTAGAACAGACTGTGGAAGAGGTAACCGAAGAAATCAACGGTTAATCCCTACTTAAAACTGGAAATTTCAGGAGCACCGGATACCGGTGCTCTTTTTTTTATCCCTAACCGGGACTCCTTATACTAGTCGGGGTTCACATACTAGCCGGGATCCATACTGGTCGGGATTTGTAATCCCGACTTCCTAAAACAAAACCAAGCTGGTTGGGATTTGCAATCCCGACCTACCAAAATAAACACTTTAATACCCCAACCTCGCCATTGATCTGCTTTGGAACATACAATAAAACATTGTACCCTCGGCGCACTTCCTTTCATCCGGCATCATGCTAGTCGGGATTTGCAATCCCGACCTCCTAAAACCAAATACTTCCATACCCCAACCTCGCCATTGATCAACATTGGAGCATTCGATAAAACATAGCACCCTCAGCGCACTTGCTGTCCTCCACGCTTAAGCCCTTAACAATTGCAGATAAACAAAATATTCGCTTATTTGGAAGCCAAATGAACCAAGCCACCCAAACCAAGCTTTTCGCGATTTTCCAAAAAAAAGTCCCACCAACAGCTGCCCACTACTGCCTGAAACTCTGGCAAGAAACACCCTTTCATTTTACGGTCTCCCGGTCCCGAAAAACTAAGCTCGGCGATTTCCAATACCGTTCGGACCATTCCATCCAAAAAATCACCATCAACCATGACCTAAACCCCTATCAGTTTTTGATCACCTACATTCACGAGGTAGCCCATCTACACACCTTTGTGAAACACGGCCCAGGGACCAAACCCCACGGGCCTGAATGGAAACGAAATTTCCAAAAGCTCCTTTCCCCCATGCTTACAGAAGCGGTTTTCCCAAGGGACATATTGCTACCATTAAAAAAGCACATGACCAATCCCAAGGCTTCCTCCGGGGCCGATTTCTGGCTCAGCAAAGAACTCAGAAAACACGACCTTTCCTTTGGACCGGACAAAGCTATCTATTTAAGTGAAATCAGCATAGGCAGCCTCTTTGAACTGCAGGGACGGAAGTTTAAAAAAGTATTGCCCAAGCGGACCCGAATCCTCTGCGAAGAAATCCACTCAGGAAGAAAATTTTTGATTTCAGGAAATGCCGAGATCAAGGTCATTTGATCCTTAGGTAAGGCCTTTTAGCCCAACAGAGCAAAGGAAAGCACCCAACACCCCTGCTCTGCAAAAAAATATGTACACCCCAAAGACACCGGCTCCTCTAAATTAGCAAGCATCCCTTACAACTTGTTACCAGTGACGGAGAATGCACAGAAACCCACAGAAAAGATTTTTTAATTCTATGGAATCCCCTCCTCCGGCCGGCTGGCAGTGAGAAATAAACTTACCGGTGTAATTCTGAATAATCGTAAAAAAATAACTTAAGGCCCTAACCTTGACCTGGGAAAGAACCTTATTTTTTAATAACCTTGATATGCTCCACACGATTTCCCCAGCATATCTCAAAAACCCACAAACCTGAAGGGATCTTGGCAAACTCTCTCTTTACAAAAGCAGAAAAATCCTCCAGCCCTTGCACCCAAAAGACCTCTGTGGAATAAAAAGAAGAAACAAACCTAAACCGAAGCGCTTCCTCATGATAAGCGGTACTTTTTGCCAAAGCCACCTCAAGGACATCATTGACCGACGGATTGGGATACACCCTCCAAACCCCTGCTTCCGCATTGGTAGACGCGGGCACATCTATCGAAAGCACCTTGCTAAATCCAAAATCATTGTTTAAATCCACCTGTTTAAGCCTGTAATAAGCTCTTTCTCCCCCGTGCGGAAGCTCCTGATCCACAAAGGTGTATTGATGTACCTGGTCAGACCACCCCACCGCACTTACTTCTCCCACTTTCTTGAAATCCTCCACTCCATTGACAGACCGCTCTATCTCAAAATGACTGCTTTCCCATTCCTTCGATGTGGACCAACTCAACCTCACTGCCCGGGAAGATGCCAATAGGTCTATGGAAAAATCCTTCCACTTCACAGGAGTCGCCCGGGCAGAAAGCTTTATGATCACCACCCCATCAGCCCCATCTCCTCCGGAACCAGTTCTACTCGCCCCACCTCCGGAACCGCTATTAGGGTATCCGTCACCCCCATTCGCCTCATTAACCTCTTCAGTTTCAACTACATCATTTTTATTGTTTCCATCTCCCCCAATGTCTGAACCTCCTTGCCCTTGCTTTTCTGGATCTTTTTCATCAGTTCTAGTAGTTCCTCCCCCACCACCAGCGTACCATCTTTCATCACCAGACAGGGAAAACATTAGTCCTCTTCCTCCGTTTCCACCTGAATTGTTTCCACCCGAAACGCCGGGAGAATGAGCTCCCCCTCCTCCGCCTCCGCCAGGCTGTCCTTTTCCACCACCTACTCCACCATTATTGCCTTGGGAACCAACACCATTCCCCCCATTACTCTTATTGTCCGCACCATTGCCCCCTCCGGATCCACCACTTCTTCCTGCTCCAACACCACTACCTGTGCCGCCTCCGCCTCCGCCTCCGCCATTAGCCACTTGCCCATTGAATGAAGAATTGGTCCCATTCTCTCCTCTTTTTCCTGAAGCAGTCCCTCCTGCCCCACCGACACCCACAACCACTGCATAGCTCTCTCCGGAAACCAGTTCCATGGAAGTAACATGTACCAAACCTCCGGCACCTCCTCCTCCGGCACCTGTGCCCTGCCCGCCTCCGCCACCTCCTGCTACTATCAAGACCTCTGCCTCATCAAATTCTTCCGGCATCACAAAATTTCCATCACAAGTATATATATATGCAAAATCACCATTGGCTAACTTCACCAGCACCAAGCAATCATCACTTTCTGAATAGCTTTCCATAGAATAACTTACACCATCAAGAGAAATGCTTCGCTCCTGAACACCAATCTGCACACCTTCACCTGTCCGATTCTCAAAATTGACAGCAGCGGCCTTAGAATATGCTCCCATTAAACAAAAAAGCATAAGCATTGTCCCTGCCAACAAAAGACATTTCTTTAATCCCATCGAAATCTGATACTCCATAATTAACCCAATTCCCCAACGATCATCGAGCTCCCTCATGACCCCTAAGGCAGTACTGTTTCTTACCGTAACTTTCCTTTAACTTACATTTAAAGTATTTTTAAAGTATACGAAAAGCATTTTACAGCCCGCAAAGATATGAAAACTACAAAGCTAACAATGGGTTTCCTCAAAAAGTTTATCTTAAACTTTTCCCAAAAAGAGCAAAACACCGCCCCCATTGGGGCGAAAAAATAGAAAAGCTGAATTTAGGAAAAGCAAACAGAAAGCATCAAAAAGTACTCAATCCCCAAAAAATCGTCTGGCATTCCCTGACTAAACCCAACCAGGTTTTATTGTTTGATCACTTTTAAATATTCTACCTTTCCCTCCCAAGCCAACTCAATCACCAACAATCCCGCAGAAAAACCTTGGACCACCTCTGCGATTTTAGGATTAAGCTCACGGGCAGAACTGACAGTTACCACATCCGAACTGTTTAAGCCATTAAACACCTTAAAACTCACATTTCCTCCTTGATAGGAGCCCATTGCATTTAAATCCACACGCAATTGACTACCTGTGGTAGGATTGGGATAAGCCTTCCACACCCCCGTTTGGACAGCTGACTTTACCGGAACTTTGACCATCAGCACCTTGCTATATTCAAACGATCCATCCAAATCCACCTGTTTGATACGGTAATAGGCCCTGTCTTTTCCAAAAGACAAATCCAGGTCCTCATAGGAATATTCCACCAATTGGTCTGACCAGCCTGCTGCATCAATCTCTCCTACCTTGACAAAATCACTGAAACCTTCCACGGACCGCTCAATCTCAAAATGACTGCTTTCCCATTCTTTCAACGTAGACCAATCCAGCTGAACGGCCTTTTTTGAAGAAGAATATTCTGCTGCAAAACCACTCCATTTGACGGGCGTCAGCCGGGCTGATATCCTGATGATGACGATACCGTCACCTCCTCTACCACCAATATGCGCCCTACTACCACCTCCTCCGGAGCCGGTATTGGCAGCTCCCGCTCCGCCATTTCCCCGGTTATTACCATCCCCTCCAATACCAGAACCTCCCAAACCTTGCTTGGAAGCACTACTATTATCGTCCTTTCGTGCAGTGGACCCTCCTCCTGCAGCATACCACACCTCTGCATTGGAAATGGTATACATCACCCCCTCTCCTCCATTTCCACCATCGTTGTTTTTCCGGGACTCTCCCACAGACCCGGCACCACCGCCTCCGCCACCGGCATGCTGACCATTTCCAGCTCCCCCTCCACCATCATTTCCCTGACCTCCAGTACCGCTCCCCCCAAATGCAGAAGCATCCGTTCCGCTTCCTCCCCCTGAACCTCCATTCTTGCCGGTCCGGAACAAAAGCCCCTCTTCTCCACTGCCACCACCACCACCACCAATTGCAGTTTGACTGTTAAAGACGGAAGCCCCTCCATTCCTACCACTATAATCCCTTATAATATTAGAAGTCCCACCGGCGCCTCCCTGGCCCACGGTAACAGAATAAGACTGTCCCTCTGTCAAATTCATGGAGGCCACATAGACCACCCCTCCGGCACCGCCACCTCCGGCACCTGTACCATAACCTCCGCCTCCCCCACCGGCCACAATCAGCACTTCGGCGTCATCAAACCCCATTGGCATGGTGAATGTCCCGCTACAGGTATAGGTATAGATTTTATCCCCCGATGGCAGATCCAATACACTCTCACAGGAATTACTCCTTTCCGAAACTGCGGACAGAAGCTCACTTTTACTCATAGTGGAAGAGCTTTCTGTCTGTGCATACAGAGAGAAATGAAGCCCGCCGATCAACCAAAACAGCAAGACCATAGCTACTATGGAAAATATCTTCTTTGTCATCCTAACAAGGTTTAAAAGCAAAGGAATTAAGTCGGCGATCCGGCATTCCGATTTTAGGAAGGTGATTGGGTGATCAACTTTCAATTCCATCGGAAACCCCTCTTCCATCCGACCCCTATCCAGCAAAAGCATCCCACAAACCTCCCTACACGCGCTCAAACTGCATCAACATTACTTTTACTGTATATGAACGACAATTTATTAGTTTTAAAAATATAAAGCAAATTTTTAGTGATGAATTACATTTATATTGCAACATATAGTATCACAACCCTTATAGGAACTAAATGAAATTGGAGTCCATGACCATCACACTATTATAAAAAACAGGAATAAACAGCTCTTGGAGCCTCGGTACTACTTTTGACTGCTGACAAGAAAGGGATAAAAAAAATCCAGTCTGGACTTATGAATGAGTCCCCAATTGGGAGACATCATCGGTGAAAAAAAAAAAAAAAAAGCCCCTGGTCGTCAAACCAGGGGCTTTTGAAATAGATTATTTTGAACAAGATTATCCGTTCATGCTGATCAAAAACTCGGCATTGTCACGGGTTCCTTTCATACGTTGTAGCAGGAACTCCATGGCTTCCTGGGAAGTCATGTCGGACATCAGTTTTCTCAATATCCAAATACGTTGCATTTCTTCTTTTTCCATCAACAGATCTTCCCTTCTGGTACCTGAACCAGGCACATCG
The DNA here is from genome assembly GCF_054777495.1 of Echinicola sediminis. Classification (NCBI taxonomy): domain Bacteria; kingdom Pseudomonadati; phylum Bacteroidota; class Cytophagia; order Cytophagales; family Cyclobacteriaceae; genus Echinicola; species Echinicola sediminis. The sequence goes on from NZ_BAAHAP010000060.1 coordinate 30,299, forward strand.
ATAGCAGGATAAATCCTTCTGTTGGAAAGCTTTCTGTCCAAGCTTAGTTCCATATTGCCGGTACCTTTGAATTCCTCAAAGATGACCTCATCCATCTTGGAACCGGTTTCCACCAAGGCCGTAGCGATAATGGTCAAGGACCCGCCGTTCTCCACGTTTCGGGCCGCACCGAAGAAACGCTTTGGCTTATGCAGTGCATTGGCATCCACACCACCTGAAAGGATCTTACCTGAAGAAGGTACCACGGTATTGTAGGCCCTGGCCAATCGGGTGATCGAATCCAATAGGATGACCACATCGTGCCCGCACTCTACCATTCTCTTCGCTTTCTCCAAGACCATGGAAGACACCTTCACATGCCTCTCAGCCTGCTCATCAAAGGTAGAAGAGATCACTTCCGCCTTTACCGATCTGGCCATATCCGTCACCTCTTCTGGGCGTTCATCGATCAAAAGGATCATCAAATGACACTCAGGGTGGTTCTCGGCAATGGCATTGGCAATCTTCTGCAACAACACCGTCTTACCGGTTTTAGGCTGGGCTACGATCATCCCCCGCTGGCCCTTGCCAATAGGGGCAAATAAATCCACAATCCTGGTAGAGAAATTATCCGCCTTGGTGGTCAGCTTCAACCTTTCTTCAGGGAACAGCGGAGTCAGGTATTCAAATGGAATCCTGTCCCGAATCTCTTCGGTGGTCTTTCCGTTTACTGAACTCACCTTCAACAGGGCAAAATACTTTTCCCCTTCTTTGGGAGGCCTGATCTGGCCTTTGATATTATCACCGGTTTTCAGACCAAACAGCTTGATCTGGGATGGCGACACATAAATATCATCCGGAGAGGCCAAATAATTATAATCCAAAGAACGCAAAAATCCATATCCGTCGGACATGATCTCCAGCACTCCTTCGTTTTCAATTATCCCATCAAATTCCTTAACGGCCACAGAATACTTCTTACGGGCACCGTTTGTCGGCTGCTCATCGGCTTGCTCACGAAGATTTTTACGCTTCGGCAGGTCCGCTTCCTCTTCCTGGCCCCTTTCCGTCGCCACACGCTGCGCTTCCTCATCTACCACGGCCTTTCTTCTTGGACGGAAACTCCTGGGCTTATTTTCTTCGGCATTTCCGGCAGCTACTTCAGCTTTCACTTCCTCTTTTACCTCTTGTTTCTTCTTTTCTGGCTGGGGCTTGACCGCCTCTTTAGTGGGCGCTTTTTCCTTTTCCTTTTCTTTCTCTTTTGGAGTGGGCTTGGATTCTGCCTTAGGACTGGCTTCCTTCTTCGATTCGGCTACATTCTGCCTTTTGAACTTGGACTTGCTTTCCTTCTTCTCTTCAGCAGGTTTTACTGCTACCTTTTCCTTTTCATCCTGTGGTTTCTCCTCCTTGGCCACTTCGACCTCGGTTTCGGCTTTTTCGGTTTCTGCTTTGGAAGGCTTTTTCTTTGGAAGGGCTTTTTCTGGGGTGATTGCTTGCTGATCTAGAATCGCATAGATAAGATCATCTTTCTTGAGGGACTTGTAGTTTTTAACCCCCAATTCCTCCGCTATCTCCTTCAACTCAGATAGCAATCTGATTTTTAGTTCTTCAATATTATACATAAAAAACGTATAAGAGGTACTTAGATGTGATTAATTGAAATGAGTACTGTGACTGTTTAATTGATTGGTATAAAAAGGTATCTTTTGAATAAGATGAATCCACAGGGCGTGGACTATGAACTTTTTGATATCACAATATTACAGTAAGCAACTTTAATTCGCAAACTTTTTTGTATAGTATATATTTTTATTCCATTTTTTTTGTTTTCACCGTAATCGGTTGGGCTGTGAATTCAGACTCAGGCTTTTATAGTAGCTTGCAAAAGAACTGTCCAGCAGTGTAATCAAAAAAGGACTTACCTTCGTCTTTCTCTACCCTAAATTTAATACAATTCATCAAACTTCCAATTTTTACTGCACTTCTCTCCGCTCTTTGCTGCTACACTCTTAATGGAGGATTTACATAAATCATTATCTTTGCAGTTCCAAAATAAAGCGAAGCGAAACTCATGCTACAGGTAAATTTTATCCGTGACAATTTTGACCAGGCTGTAGAAGCATTACAGAAACGTTTTTTTGCAGATGCCGAAAACAAACTGCAGGAAGTCCTGGACTTAGACAAAAAAAGAAAAGAAACCCAACTGCTAAGGGACCAGCTACAGGCGGAGTCCAACACCATATCCAAGCAAATCGGACTCTTAATGCGGGAGGGCAAAAAAGAGGAGGCCGAACAGGTCAAGGGCCGTACTGCCGAAATCAAAAATGAGATAAAATCCCTGGAAGAGGCCTATAATGATACAGAGGAAAAGTTAAAGCAGCTTCTGTACAATATCCCCAATGTGCCCCATCCTAGTGTCAAGGCGGGAAAATCAGATGAGGATAATGAAATCATACTGGAAAACGGCAGTTCCCCGGAACTTTACGAAGGCAAACAGGCCCACTGGGACCTCATCAAAAAGTACGACATCATTGATTTTGAACTGGGAAACAAAATCACCGGTGCCGGATTCCCGGTATATAAAGGCAAAGGAGCAAGACTGCAAAGGGCCTTGGTCAACTTCTTCCTGGATGAAGCCATGAAACAGGGCTACCAAGAAGTCCAGCCCCCCATCCTGATCAACGAGGTCAGCGGTTATGGCACGGGGCAGCTTCCCGACAAGGAGGGCCAGATGTACCACGCCAACCATGACAACCTCTTCCTGATCCCTACTGCGGAAGTGCCTGTGACCAATATGTACAGGGACGTCATCCTTCAAGAAAGGGACCTTCCCATAAAAAACACTGCTTTCACCCCTTGCTTCAGAAGAGAGGCTGGCAGCTGGGGCGCCCACGTCAGGGGCCTGAACAGGCTCCATCAGTTTGACAAGGTGGAGATCGTTCAGATTTCCCATCCGGACAAATCTTATGAGGCTTTGGAAGAAATGAGCAGCTATGTACAAAGCCTGCTTCAAAAGCTAGGTTTGCATTACCGTGTCCTCAGGTTATGTGGAGGAGACACCGGCTTTACCTCTGCACTGACTTATGATATGGAAGTCTACTCCGCTGCCCAGGGCATGTGGCTGGAAGTCAGCTCTGTCAGCAATTTTGAAACCTACCAGGCAAACAGGCTAAAGCTGAGGTTCAAAGATGCCAACAAAAAGACCGTTTTGGCCCACACCCTCAACGGCAGTGCCTTGGCGCTCCCCAGGATCGTTGCGGCCATATTGGAAAATAACCAAACCGAAAAAGGCATCAAAATGCCCGAGGTCCTGGTTCCCTACCTTGGCTTTGAATGGATCGACTAACTGAGCTCATAAAAACTACAAAAGCCTTCCAGGAATCTCTCTTGGAAGGCTTTTGTAGTTATTGGGTGATTTGGTTATTGGGGAATTGGGTTATTAGGTTATTAAGTTATTAGGCTATCCCACATCCCTCGGGAGTGTTAGCTAAACTCTGTCCTTTCCCTTCCCTGGGGCTAGCCCCAGGGAAGGGAAATTTCCACTAAATAATTAGGTTTCCGTATTGATGTCCAAACTGATCCTCCCCTCAAATTTAATGGCCA